>CAKKSD010000007.1 GCA_919902995.1 Thermodesulfovibrionia bacterium | reverse complement strand
ACACCCTCTGAGGTCTTTAACTCAAGTGTTGCACTTGCTGGTTGAATGTAGCTATGATATAAATCATAAATCAAATAAATTTACAGAAAATTATTATAAAATGAAAAGTAGGGTAAGGAATATTCTTTAATAATTTTAAAATCTGGCTATTATATCCCCCTTTAGAGGGGCATTTATCCCTCTGAAGGTGTATAAAAAACCTTCTTGCAGGTAATTTACAAGTATTCTTTATCAGCTATAATATTACTTTTAAAAAGGAATTTCAGAATTTGCAATGAGGAATGAACCTCCCCGCAGCAAGCTGCGGGGTATCATAAACTAAAAAACAACATCGTCATTCCGCACTTGATGCGGAATCCAGAAACATAAATACTGGATTCCTGCTTTCGCAGGAATGACAAAACAAAATGTTTCCCAACCGCTGCAAGCAGCGGGGTATATAAATTTAATTAAATGAATCTCATTAAATTCTTTATTGATATCTCTCCTCAAAAACCAGTAAAAAGGAATAAAATATTGACTTTTAACACCCTTTTTTTTATAATTTTACGTCTTAATATTATCTTAAAAATAATAAGAAAAGATGTCTTTTATAAATTTTAATAATAAAGATTGTTATACCTTTTAAGTAGGAGGTTTTGATGGTAACAGTGAAAAAAATAATGTCAAAAGATATCCAAAAGGTTGATGGCGAGATTACTGTTAAAGAAGCAGCGAAGGTAATGAAGACAAAGAAGATAGGTTGCCTCTTGGTTGAAAAGGATAAAGTAATCATTGGGATCGTTACAGAAACAGATATTGTAAGAAGGCTCATAGCAGAGGGAAAAGATCCCGAAAGTACGCAGGTAAAAATAATAATGAGCAGTCCTCTCATCACAATTGACGCAGGAAAATCAATAATTAACGCAAACGATATGATGGACAAAAACAATATAAGACACTTAGCAGTTAAAGAAGATAATATAATAATAGGTGTGGTTTCGAGTAGAGATATGATGCGTCCTCTGTATATGGAGGGTGAGGAGTGGTAATAATTTTAAGTGATGGAAAATGAACAAAGAAAAGTACCATATAAAGATCCCTGACATTGACTACTTCAGAAAGATGATTAAATGTCAGGATGCCTGTCCTGCTAATACCCCTGCAGGGAGCTATGTAAACGCCATAGCAGAGGGAGACTATATTAAGTCCTACGCCTTTGCAAGGGGACCGAATCCCTTTGCACCCATATGCGGGCTTATCTGTGCCCATCCCTGTGAACAGGCATGCAGAAGGGGTAGTATAGACGAACCAGTATCAATCAGGGCATTAAAAAGATTTGCTGTTGAATCCTTCATGAAGGCAACCCAATCAGATGTTCATAAATCTGCAGAGCTTTCCACTGCCTTTGGTAGTCCAAAAGGTATACCTACAGGTAAAAAAGTAGCAGTAATAGGTTCGGGACCTGCCGGTATGACTGCTGCACATGACCTTGCCAGACTTGGTTATAAAGTGACAATATTTGAGTCACAGCCCTTGATTGGCGGGATGTTCTATTTCGGTATTCCTGCATATAGATTGCCAAAAGAAATAATTAAATTTGATATGAACTCTATCCTCGACTTAGGGATAGATATCCGTCTTAACATCACTATAGGAACAGATATCACCCTTCAGGATATCTTTGATGAGGGTTTTGAGGCGATATTGATAGCTGCAGGGGCACAACTGAGCAGACCACTACCGATAGAGGGAATTGATTTAGCAGGTGTCTTTCAGGGCATCTCATTTTTAAGAAGGGTGAGCCTCGGAGAGAAGCTTGAACTCAGTGATAAGGTTATAGTGATAGGTGGCGGTAATGTTGCTATAGATGTGGCAAGGACCGTCAGGAGGCTTAAGATTAAAGATGTCCATATGGTCTGCCTGGAGGCTATGTATGAAATGCCTGCAGACAAAATAGAGATAAAAGAGGCAATGGAAGAGGACATAACTTTTCATAACAGAAAAGGTCCAAAGCGTGTGGTCGGAAAAGATGGGAGGGTCTATGGATTACAGGTAGTAGATGCTTCATCTGTCTTTGACAACGATGGAAGATTCAACCCTCAATATATAGATGGGTCAGAATCTATTATCGAAGCCAATTCCGTTATAACTGCTATAGGACAGGCCTCTGACAATGTCTGCCTGAGGGGATGCAAAGGCTTTAAGGCAACGAGATGGGGTACAATAGTTACAGACGAGGATCTAAATATCGGTACGCCAGGGATATTTGCAGCAGGTGATGTTGCTACAGGTCCTGGTATTGCTATAGGCGCTGTGGCATCAGGACAGAAGGCAGCAATGGCTATTGATAAATATCTCAGAGGGGGGAAGGATCGTAAAGTAGTAAAACGTGCAAAAATGAAGGTATTAAGAGCGCACAGACAACCTGAAAACTACATGGATATAAAGAGAGAGGAACCACCCGTACTCCCACCAGAAAAAAGACTGGAAGGTTTTGACCAGATAGAATTGGGATATACAGAAAAGATGGCTGTCGAGCAGGCAGAAAGGTGCCTGAAATGCAATATAAATACTATATTTAACGGAGACCTCTGCATAGCCTGCGGAGGGTGTGTAGATGTATGTCCTATGAACTGCCTGAAGCTTACAGACCTCTCAAATCTTGCAGGTGATGAAAACATGGAAAGATTGATCCAGAACAGGTATGGTATTTCTGAAGAGAAGTACTCGAATAATAAGTTTGAGATACTATCATCCTTAAAAGGATCAGCAATGATAAAAGACGAAGAAAAGTGTATCCGCTGCGGCCTCTGTGCAAGGCGATGTCCAACGGGTGCAATAACTATGGAGAAATTTGAATATGAGGAGGTCCTGGTAGATGAGTAGTAAGAATAGAGATAAAACTGAAATATCCAGAAGGGACTTTCTTGGCTTGGCGTCATTATGGGCGGCAGTTTTACCTGCAATAGCATTTCTGGGTGGGATGTTCAGGATGGTAAAGCCAAATGTCCGCTATGAGGAATCAACAAGATTCAAGATAGGAACCGTAGAGAATTTTCCAGTAGGTATCACGAAAAAGCTTGAAGACAAAAAGGTCTTTATATTTTCTACCGATGAAGGACTCCATGCAATATCAAGTATATGCACACACCTTGGCTGTATCGTGAACATTACAGAATGGGGTTTCCAGTGCCCCTGTCACGGGTCAAGGTACAACCAGAACGGAAAGGTTATTGCAGGGCCTGCACCAAGGAATCTCTCCTGGCATGAGATAAGCCAGGATATAGACGGTAGCCTTGTAATTGATGCTGCTAAAGATGTCCCCCCAGGAACAATATTCAAACTTAAAGCTTAATTTTTAGAGAGGGTATAAAAAATGAATGATTTAAAACAGTCGGGAATCAATAAGTTTAAAAACAATCTGAAGGACCTCAGGAATTCATTTCTCAGGTCTTTTATAAGAGAAGGTAAACCCATAAATGACCTGTCTCGCGCAGCAGTTATGGCTAACAACTTTTTCCTGCATGTCCAGGGAGCAAAGACACACGTAAATACTTTAAGACCTGGTTATACACTCGGGCTGGGTCTTATATCTCTCTATCTGCTACTGATAACTGTTATAACAGGTGTATTGCTGATGATTTTTTATAACCCTTCCATAGAGAACGCTTATAATACGATAAAGGACATCAATTATGTTGTATTTACTGGCAGGCTTGTAAGGAATATGCATAAATGGGCTGGAGAAGGGATGATAATCTCTGTCATGCTACACATGGCAAGGGTTTTTTATACAAGTTCTTATAAAAAAGGGAGGGAATTCAACTGGGTTATAGGCATCGTACTTCTTATACTTACTCTTGGAATTAACCTGTCCGGGTATATGCTTCCGTGGGATCAGCTATCATACTGGGCTTTAGTTATTGTTGCAAATATAATCCAATCCCCGAAAGAGGTTACAGATGTCTTAGGTATAACAAAGTATTTTGACATGGGTGGCTTTTCAAAGGAACTCTTCCTGGGTGGGTTAACTGCAGGAAAAGAATCTCTTACAAGGGTCTATCTCCTTCATATCATGCTTCTACCTCTCATCCTGTTTATATTTCTCGGTGTCCACTTCTGGAGGATAAGAAAGGATGGAGGGCTTACAAAACCCGAGGCCTTTGAGTTAAAAGAAAGCGACACACGATATATATCTGGCCCCGAAAGAAAGACTGAAGTATTTTCTACAAACAAAACTTATGGACTTATGGAACTTGTAAAGACAAGAACACCCGCTGTTAGTAGAGATATTGAGAATAATTTGCTCAGTTGGCCCAATCTAATACTCGCAGAAACAGCAGTCTTCTTTTTAACACTCGCGATTGTTATGGTTTATTCATTTTATATAGATGCACCTTTAAGGGAGCTTGCCAATCCCTTGATCCCTGAAAATCCTGCAAAAGCTCCGTGGTACTTCTTAGGGCTTCAGGAGTTGCTGTCTTACTCTGCCTTTATGGGTGGCGTTGGACTACCCGGATTGGCGCTGCTCGGACTTGCCCTGATACCATACCTTGACAGAGAGCCTCAGCATATAGGCATCTGGTTCTCAGGCAAAAAGGGGCGGTATATCGCTCTTGAGTCACTTGTTGTAGGGACTTTTGTTCTTGTAGGATTGCTCGCAATTGTAATCAAGTTTGGCTGGTTCAGAACCTGGTGGCCTGATGTACCACAATTATTAATTATCCTTATAAACCCTGGCAATATATGGGTTGGCTTCATGATTATGTGGTCACTCTTTGTTATTAAGAGGACAGATTCAACAAGGATGGGGGCCATAGCCCTTTTCACTATGTTTTTACTCAGCTATGTTATCCTTACCTATGTAGGAACTGAGCTCAGAGGGCCAAACTGGGGATTCTACTGGTACAAGAGCCAATGGCCTGTGCATTAATTTATCCGAGGGATCCCGTGGACAGGTAGTTACAAGTTTATAAAATAAAAGAAGGAGAATATGCTTAACAGATTCTATTTGTGGGTCTTATTTTTATCAAGCCTTGTCCTTATTGCTTATACTGTTTTTGTAACTTATCAGGAGATAACACCTGAATGGAAGAAGTATCAGGTTGAGTACAAAGAATTACTTATCAAAGAGGCAAAGGATGAGAACATAAGGAAGAAGGTAAAGGCAATGGATATAAAACTCCAGCAGATATACCTGGGAGTCCTGAACAAGGTTGACAGGTGTACGAGTTGCCACATGGGTGTCGAGAATCCATTAATGGTAAATGAAAAGGTACCTTTTAAACAACATCGTGGAGATTATTTGAAAAACCATCCTGTTGAAATATTCGGCTGCACGGTTTGCCATTATGGACAGGGACGTGCTCCGAACAGAAAAGAAGCACACGGTATCGGTCGTGATACCTACTGGGATTATCCAATTATGAATCTTGAGTATATACAGACATCCTGCGCCTTATGCCACGACCTAACCTTCCTGAAAGATAGGGGTGGAGAAAAGGTTGTGGCTGGAGAAAGATTGTTCAGACAGAAAGGATGTATGGGGTGCCATAAACTTGAAGGGGTTGGAGGTGTTCTTGGCAAGTCACTTGACGGTATTGGCTCACAGCCAATCGCTTATTTTCCGATGAGATATGTAAAAGGAGAAAAGACAGTAGCTCAGTGGATAAGGGAGCACGAAGAAGAACCAAGAAGGGTTGTTCCTGATAGTCAGATGAGGGTTGATGTTACGCCAGAGGAGGCAGACTTTTTAACGACATATATTATGTCTCTGAGGTCAGAGGAGATACCAAGGAAATTAAGACGCTTAACAGGTGCAAAGATGCCTGAAGAAATAAAGGATGAAGGAGAATCTTTATATAAAATGTATTGTATTGCCTGCCATGGTAACGGCAAAGCGAGCGTTTTCGATGAGGCTTTTAAGAGGACAATACCTGCAATTAAGAATCCTGCATTCCTGAAGGTTGCTGATGATAAGTTTATTAGAGAAAACATGTCAGAGGGAAGGGCAGGCACCCAGATGACAGCATGGAAAGCAGCTGCTGCAGGACTAACAGAGCAACAGATAGAGAAGATCATCAAATATATAACAAAAGACAGACCTAAAGAAAGGCCTGTTCCATTTGGGTTCGCACTTTTTAAGGTCAATATAAATCATGGTGAAGAAATATTCAAGTCACGTTGTGTGGCCTGCCATGGAGAAAACGGAGAAGGTGGAGTAGGGTTAAATCTGAGAAACCCGGTTGTTCAGAAGGCAGACCCGGAATTCCTTACGATAACTGTCCGTGACGGAAGAGAAGGTACCGCAATGATATCATTCGGTAGTAAAGATGGTGGGCTGACAAGTCAGGATATAGCCGATGTCGTTGGCTATGTAAGAACACTATCTAAAAAGAAATATAAGTCACACTAAATTATCCCTTCCTATTTATGGCTTATCGCATTCCCTTTTCCCAAAATTCTTGAGAATAAAGACCTTATACCCTTTGCCCAGATGGAATAAATTATCCCAAAAACGATTATTAATTCAACCACCCTCATTATGAGCAATGTATAACTGAGTTTATATGTCCCTGTGGATTTATCATATTCATAGCAGAGTAATTTAATACCGTTGTTTATAAGAGCAGAAAATTCAAGAGCAGAAAATCCTGTATCTTCAGAATCACCCTTCCCTCTATTAATAGATTGATAAATAGGATCAAGTATCTCCTTGGAAGTAATTTCAAGGCCATAGACATGTTTATATATCTTACCACTTGAATCAACTATTGTTACAGCATTGAGGTGGTTATAACCTCCACGTATCTTCTTATAGAAGAAGCCAAAATCTTCAGCCATCCTTCTGATAGTATCTTTGTCAGAGGTAGCAAATCTCCAGTTCTTAAAATCATTCGTAAAACTCCTTCCATATTCATTCATTCTTTGTGGCGTATCGTTTTCGACATCAAAACCAATGGTGATGGCTTGAAATTTAACTCCAAAATCATTGCCCGAATCTTTTATGGCTTTCCCCACATTCATTGTTAAGGTAGGGCATATATTGCCGCAACTTGTGTATATAAAATTTACAATAAATGGTTTTTCGATGAGTTCTCGCAGATTAAATCTCTTGCCGTTATGGTCTATCAGGGTATAATTCCCTATATCATTTCCAATGGCATTATTCGCATGAAGGAGTGCCTCCTGCTGATTCATGCTTCCCTGTGAAGATAAAGAAATATTTGCGAATGAAAATAATAGCAGGATAGAGACAAAAAACAAAAAGGATATTCTCAAGTAAGTGCTCATAATAATTTACTAATTGACACATCGACAATGACAGCTGATAAAAGCACACCGAGATAGATCATGGAGGCTTTGAAATTTTTAAGGGCCATATCTTTTGATGTTTCGAACAGAAGTTGGATATTCCTCGTTAAAAAGAAGACTCCAACCGCCACAGCTACTATAGTATAAAAGATACCTAAATATCCAAAGATTGAAGGAAGAAAAGAAGATATAACCAAAAGGATTGTGTTAAGAAGTATGTAACGGGTAGTCCTCAAATTTCCAATTACAACAGGAAGCATAGGGATTCCAGCCTTTTCATAGTCCTCTCTATGTACTATGGCAAAACTCCAGAAATGAGAGGGTGTCCAGAAAAACATGATAGTTGCTAAAAGTAGAGGAGGCATACATAGTTCAGGTGTTGCAGACGCTCCTCCTGCAAGTACTGCAAAACTTCCTGCCGAGCCTCCGATTATTATATTCAACCAGGTTCGTCTCTTAAGCCATACAGTATAGATAACAGCATACACAACAGCACCGAGAAATAGATGAAGAGCTACCATGT
Organism: Thermodesulfovibrionia bacterium; assembly: GCA_919902995.1. Classification (GTDB taxonomy): domain Bacteria; phylum Nitrospirota; class Thermodesulfovibrionia; order JACRGW01; family JACRGW01; genus JACRGW01. The sequence goes on along the minus strand of CAKKSD010000007.1, from coordinate 8,078 downwards.
AGTTAATGGCCGTAAAAGAAAGAAGAATTGAGGTGACGAAAAGGATAACTGATATAAAAAGAGTCTTTTTTGAATCGTTTATTATACCTGAAGGTATTGGCCTTTTTCTGGTTCGCTCCATGACAGAGTCTATGTCCATATCAAAATAATGATTGAAGGCACTTGCACCAGCCGATGCCATCATTGTAACAATGATTAATAAGAGAGCATTCTTTATGGAGATATCGCCTGATGATGTAGAAATAAGGCTAACAACAGCACTGAATGTAATTAACAGGCTTATTCTCAGTTTGAATAAGGGGAGATAATTTTTTAATTCAATATGCATATCAAGCCTCCTTCCTGTACCCGATCAGTGACAGGATAGAATTTGTGACAAACATAATACCCCCTATAATTGCTATAAGCCCCCCAAGACCAACAATAGACATACCAATAATCTTTGAAATGTCATCAAGGTTCTGTGCAGAACCGAAGGTCTTTCGCTGTACACCATGAGCACCAGCCAGGAACATACCTATAACGAACAGCGTCTGGCCGATGCCGTAAATATATGGCTGAAGGGTTGCAATCTTTTTACTATAGATATCCTTCTTAAGGACAAAGAGGATATGGTTTGTGAGTCCCATGAAGGCAAGGGTAACACCACCTATTACACCATGGTAATGGGATGGTATTCTCGTATCGGAACCGTAGATCGTTAATGAGATAATTCCTCCCAGGGTAAAGACTATCATCGAGATAACAAGGGATGAAAAAGCTGGATCTTTCCATGGAAGCCCTTTAATCTTAGATATAAATCCAATCAATTCTTTTGATATATTTTCAGATCCTTTAGACTTTATAGTAACTAAAAGAGCTATAGTAAATAATCCTGTGGAAGGACCGAGTCCGTATTGCATAAGACGGGTAAATGCATCCCTGTATTCCTGAGTGGTAGTATCATAGATAAAGTAAAGAAACGGAGAGGGAAGGACAAAAAAGAGATAAAATATATAGAGTGCCTTCCCATAGCCATCTTTTATCGGGATGGTTTTAAATATTAGGTTGGTCAAGAAGATCCATACAGTAACCATAGCGATGGTATTGGCAAACTGGAGTATATGTCCTCCTCCCCAGAAGAGGGATTCGAAATCGAGTGAATCCCTTTTAGGCCCTGAGACCTGAAAATAATAGGACAGGCCGAAACAGATTATTGCGAAGAAGACAGAAATAGCAGACATTGACATGCCGAATGTTATTATAGAGAAACGGCCGGTATATGTTTTTTGTCTCAAGGATTTCCAGATAGAAAGAAAGGTAACAGCAAGAGTTACGGATATACCTACAGCTAACAGCAAAAGCCCTGTATAGAAAAGCGGATGTGTCAGTACGGGAATATAATTGATAAAAAGAGGAGTCCCGAGACCGAAAAGTGCAGTAATTACTATACATATTGTCCCGGCTACAGAGAACCAAAAACCAACCCATCCTGTTGTTTTGTTAAATATTTGGGTGTTAAGTAACTCCGTGCTTGACAGTATCCATAAGACTCCTTGAAAGGCAAGGAACCATATTACAACAGACAGGATAACATGTCCGACAAGTGCAACATGAATATAATTCTTTCCTGGAAGTATATCCTGAATGACAGGGGTACGGGCCATTGCAACAAGGAATGCAAAAATACCGGCAAAAATCAAAGATGATACTGCATAAAAAAGCCACGAATAAATAAGTTTTTTATTGTCTTTATTAAGACCTTGAGTAACGAATCTCATAAAAGTTATTTAAAAATGTTTATAGGTAAAAACTCAAGTAAAGAGATTTATGTCCAAAATCCTTCAAGTGGTGTTAATAAATTATTTAGATAAATTAGATAAAGATAAAGTGATTAATAATTATAAAAAAGTATTATAATATTTAACATATACCCTTATTAAAGTCAAGGATTTTTTATATGTTTGCCGATATATATAACTTGACATTTTATATAAAAAATGTTAAAAAAATCCTCAAATTCTGTCAATACTTCAATTTCAAAAGACTTATAAAATGGATAGGAAAAAAAAGATATATATTCAGTATACGGTTATATTCATCCTGATTATGGTTTTTGGTGTCATAAACTTTAGAATGAAAACGTCAGATATATGGAGAAAAAGTCCGAAAGATTATAAATATGAAACAATTAGACCAAAAGAGCTAATGAATCGCATAACCCAGAAAGATGAACCTATTATCGTTGATACAAGGATTAAAGAGGATTTTAAAAAAGGTCATATAAGGGGAGCTGTAAACCTCCCTTATACAAATTTTAAGAAAATGAGTAAGGTTTTAACACCAGAAATAAAAAAGGAGATTTTTATTTATTCTGACGATGAAGAGAGATCAAAAACGATCTGCGAGTTTCTTAACGCGTTAGGTTTCAGTAAAATTAGAAACCTCGATGGTGGAATAACTGGCTGGATAAATTCTGGTGGAGAGCTTGTTAAGTAGAAGTTGAATCTTCGAATATTCTGGATAGGTCTATTAAGGAAACCCTTCCTGGTTTAGTTTCTATTTTCATTTCCTCGATATAATTAAAAGAACCAATCTCTTTTGAATCCCTTATTTTTAATTTGATCTCATGTCTTCCTGAGGTGACAGGGATCTCCTCATAGGCGAATGTTGGGCTATCACCACTCAGACCTGTTGGGTAATAGGTCTTGGATAAAACATTCTTATTATCTAAATATAACTCCACATAGATAGGAAGTCTTCTCCTGTTACATTCCATCCTGATTCTGGCAAATGGAGAGTTTGTCTTTCTCATATGTTTAAGTTTTTCCTTTGTATCATTTTCAGTTAATTCTCTGCATTCAAGTTGTTTTCCTGAATGTTTAAAGGTAAATTTTATTAATGCCTTATCTTTACTGTAAAAGGGATATGTCGGTCTAATGGATAAGAAGGAAATGAAAAGGGTAGGAAGAAGAAAAAAGATAATAGAAGAAAACAGCATCTTCCTTTTTGATATTCCTTTAATCTCCCCGTCTGGTTTTATAAACTGTGGATATTTATTATCTGAGTTGTGTTTATTAAGATCTCCTTCAAAAAAAAGTATCTCTTCTCTAAGGGTATTGATATTAATTGATGCTAACCAGTATTCTTTTATTTTCTGACGGTCAAATGTTCTATTCAAGGACGGAGATCTCTGGTCTCTCAGCCTTGCCCTGAGCCAAAGATTACCTTTACGGTGATAACAATCACCAAGCATACAGCCAGATATAAAAATACCATCTGCACCAGATTTAAGTCCTTCCTCTATCATTGAAGGCTGAACCATACCAATGCATGGAAATGATATAACTTTAACATTTGACATCTCTTTAAAGGAGCCCGATCTAATATCTACAATACTACCAAACTTTATACTATGCTCACAAATTAACAAAAGGATTCTTAGTTTATTTACTCCTTGGATAGTAGATAGAAGTTTGATTATTTTTTCCTTGATCTGAATATCGGTAATATTAGGCAGATTGATAGCATTGAAATCACAGGCACCTACACAGATACCACAGGAAGCACATCTTTTTGGTATGACTACTGCCTCAGTTTTAAAGGGTAGGCCATCTGTTCGGGGTTGTAATTTGATAGCTCCATAAGGACAGTCTTTATTACATTGGTCACAGCCTATGCAATTTTTTAATTCAACCTGTGCAATAGGAGACCTATCTCTCTTAATCCAGGGCATAATAAAAAGTATTATGGTTAACCCCATAACAATAGACCAAAAAAGAGGTTTAGGTGTAATAGTCATGGCGGGATATATGAAGAAGTAAAACCAATCAAAGGGGGTATCAGTTGGTAAAATGTTCAAGTCTGCCGGCAAAGCACTTTTGGCAGGGAAAAAGATTGAAATAACAAGTATCATAATTAATATTCCTATGGTAATTGACCGGGGAGGATTTAGTACCGGACGGGAACACCTCATGATATGGACACCTATTAAGATAATCATAAGAAGGGGTATCCCCAGATGTATAAGATGCAAGAGAAAAAAGAGCATTGCGTTTAAAGATTCATTACTAAGAAAGGAACGGGGGAGGGGTTCTATAAAAAGCGGAATGTCATTAAGTAACTCCGAAGTTTTAAGGGCGATTAACTGTGCCCTTTCGTCCCAGACAAGCCAGTAACCTATGATGCCTATTATCAGGATAATAAAAAAGAGTATTATTCCAGAGATCCAGGCAAGCCATCTGTGGCCACTATATCTTTCGTAAAGAAATTCGCGTATTGTATGGAGGATAAGGGAGAACATTAGTCCGTCAGAGGAATATCTATGGGCACTCCTCATTATCCCACCCAGATACCATTGCTTCTCGGTTAAGTCCTGAACTATCTGGTAGGGATTATTAGTTCTGTAGAATATAAATAGATATAAGCCACTTATAAAAAGTATAATGAAAAAAAGGGTGGATATGGCACCGAGGAAGTAGAAGGGGTTAAATTTTGGCGAGACAAGTTGGTTAATCCAATTTTCGATATATAGTAATATCCTCTGTAGAGAAAAATAATTTCTGAGATTGTTTGGATGGGTTTTATAATATATCGAGGGTACTACTTTACAGAGGGACATTTTCTTTCATGGATATGATCCTCAAACTCTTTTTTGAAATGACTTATGGCACCTTCAACAACAAGGGAAGCACCGGTCAGAAGACGGCAGTATCCCTTTCCCTTTGAATCTATGCAAATCTTTTCGATACTGGCAAGGTCATTAATAACTGCCTGTCCATCTTCGAATTTCTGGAGTAGTATAGCCATATTGGAAGTTCCCATCTGGCATGGAGGGCACTGTCCACAGGATTCTTCCATATAAAATCGAGAAAAGCCAAGGGTTTTTTCTATAACACAGGCGCCATTTCCAAAAATAATTAAAGCACCAGAGCCGAGACCTGAACCAGCCTCTTTTAATGATTTAAAATCGAGGGGGACTTCAAGATGAGACCCTGTGATAGGGTGGCTACCAGGAATAAAGGCTGCCTTAAATTCCATTCCATCCTTCAATCCCTGACCACAATTATTGATAAGTTCTTTCAGTGTGGTTCCGAGAGGTGATTCATATATTCCAGGTCTATTTACATCTCCGGTAAGGGTAAAGAGCATAGTCCCGGGGCTTTCGGGAGAGCCGATCCTCGAAAACCACTCTCCTCCTTTAAGTATAATATGAGGTATATTCGAAAGTGTCTCTGCATTATTGATAAGCGTCGGCTTTCCATGGAGACCCCTTGTGGCAGGGTAATAGGGAGGCTTTTGCCATGGCTTTGCTTCTCTTCCTTCTATCACCTCTAACATAGCTGTTTCTTCGCCTGCAACGTATCTATTAGGACACCTATGAATGGAGATATCAAGCGAGAAATTAGTTCCCAGTATATTTTCACCGATATATCCATTATCCCTGGCTTCATGTAGGGTTTTTTCAAGCACAGAAATCTCTTCAGGAAGACCTCCATTGACATAAAGATAAGACTTATTGGAACCAACTGCATAAGAGGCAATTATGATACCTTCGATTAATTGATGTGGGTTTGAGCGTATAAGGCATCTGTCCTTAAATGTTACCTGCTCACCTTCAGCGGCATTACAGCAGAGATGTTTTTCCTCTGATTCAGCATTGGCTACAAGCTCCCATTTCTGACCTGTTGGGAATCCTGCACCACCACGACCCCTCAACCCAGATTTTTTAACCTCTTCTATAATATCTTCTGGTTTTAATTCCTTGAGTGCCTTTGCAAGTGCCCTATAGCCACCTCCTGATATATATTCCTCTAAAGGGATAGGAGTTAGAGAATGGTATTCATCTATCGGTATATCTTTGTGTAACAATATCCTCTGCTCTTCCATGTCTTTCAACTCATTCATCCTTCCTTCTGCCCTGTTAAAAAGAATGTTTTGGTCTCCTTATCAAACTCAATTATCAGCGTATGTCCTGCCTGGAGTTCTAATTTCTTTTCAAAGATATAATCAAAGGGTTTACCCTCTTCGGAATCCCTCATTCTTATCCTGATTTTATGAGTTCCCGGTTCAACCTGTATCTCCTCATAGGCAAATGTTGAACCATCTTTTCTCAGCCCTGTAGGATGATAGGTACTGGATAGTAGATTATTATTATCCAATTCCAGTTCTACATAGCTGGGGAGCCTTTTTCTTTTACAGTCCATCCTGATACTGGAAAAGGGAGAATTTGTCTTCCTCATATGTTTGAGTTTGGTCTCTGTATCTTTTACAGTCAATTCCTTACAGTCCAGTTGTGTACCTGAATGTTTGAAGGTGAATTTTATTAAGGATTTGTCCTTACTGTAGAAAGGGAATGTCGGCTTGGTGGACAGGAAGAAGATAAGGAAGAGGGGAATCAGGAGCAGAGGGATTGCAGAGAATGCAAAAGCCTTTTTATAGATACTTCTTGTCATCAATTCTGGTTCTATAAGACTGTAGGTTTTTAAATTTGATGTTTGCTTTAGCTCATCGTTAAAAAGACTGACCTCATTAATGAGGTTTTTTGTCCTGCGAGGGGACAGCCAGTATGCGCGAACACGAGAATAATTACTTTTGTTCCCTTCTAAAGGTAAAAAAACAGGTGCCCTCTTACCTGCCAACCTTTCCTGTGTCCATTTTGCCCCTTCCCTGTAATAACACTCCTCTATCTGGCAGCCACAGATAAATACACCATCTGCCCCTGATTTAAGGGCATGTTCAATCATTGAATGGTGGATCATACCTGCACAGGTGAGAGTAACAACTGATATATTAGGCATGTTCCTGAGGCTTCTGGACTCAGTATCTATGATCTCGTCAAGTTTGACGCTTTTTTCACAGATAAAACCAAGGATCTTTTGCTTACCATTATCACTTTTTGAAAGACTCAGGAGTTCTTTTACCTCATTCTTTATCTGTTCCATAGTTCTGTAGGGTAGATTAATAGCCTTAGAATCACAGGATGCAACGCAGATACCGCAACTTGCGCATCTATCGGGAGATAACTTTGACTGTAGAAGGTAGGGTCTGCTGTCCTGTCTGGAAATCATACGGATAGCCTCATAGGGACAGTCCTTATTGCATTGTTCACAGCCCACGCATCTATCTGATATTATCTCAATTACTGGTAGTTTTTTGGATCTGTTTAGGAATGGTGTCAAGAAGAGGAGTAGGGTACCTCCAACTAACATGAACCAGAAAACTCCTTTAGGAAGAATAGAGGAAAGTGGGAATATAAATAAATAAAACCAGTCAATAGGTACATTAACTGGTAGTTTAGCCAAGTCTGCAGGTTCTGAATTAATTGCTGGAAAAATAAGGGATAGCGCAAGAAGTAAAATTAATACCGTAAAAGCAATTAACTTTGGAGGTTTTACTGCTGCACGGGCATTTCTTGATACATGTATTAATATTAAAATAGTTATAAAGATAAATGACAGCGCCATATGCCCGAGCAGAATTACAAAAAATAACATTTTACTCATAGTAGCAATGCTTAAAAAGGTTCGTGGAGGAGGCTCTATAAAAATGGGGATGTCATCAAGTAATTGAGCGGTCTTCAGGGCAACTATCTGTGCCCTTCCATCCCAGACCAGGAAGTATCCCATTATTCCGATGAATATGGAGAATAAAAGAAGGGCATTTCCTGATATCCAGGAAAATAATCTCCACTGGCGGTATCTACCGAGAAGGAACTCTCGAATAAGGTGAATGCTCAGAAAAAGGATAAGTCCATCAGAGGCGTAACGGTGTAAACTCCGTATAATACCTCCTAAATACCATTGATTGGCAGAGAGATATTGAAGAGATTCATAGGGGTTACTTGTTCTGTAAAACAGAAAAAGATATATGCCAGTTATAAATATCAATACCATAAAGAAGAAACATAGCGTTCCTAACCAGTAGAAGGGATTATATTTAGGAGTAAATATCCTATCTCCCAATCCATCAATTGTATAAACGACTCTTTGGCTCCTATGTCCCATAATAAAATTCTACTTCAGGGTATTATAAAATATATTAAATTCCTACATTCCACCAGCTATTGCACCACTCAGCACTTCGTTCGGTGTAGCATA
>CAKKSD010000006.1 GCA_919902995.1 Thermodesulfovibrionia bacterium | reverse complement strand
GATAAAGATAGAGGCAGAGCAGAAGATTACAGCAGCCAGGGCAGAGGCAGAGTCCTTGAGGCTGCAAAGGGCAAATATTTCACCGGACCTTATAGAGCTTAGAAAGATAGAGGCCAATCTCAAGGCTATAGATAAATGGAACGGCATACTCCCCCAGGTTACAGGCGGGGGAGCTGTGCCATTTATTGGCGTAGGTGATATACAGAAGAGATAACCGAAGTTACACGGATGAATTCTTTGACATCAGTCATTTTCTTTAACCCTAATGATAATGAGACCCTTCGCTACGCTCAGCGTAAATGCGATTATAAAATATGTTAGAATCCGTTGTGGTCACATTTATTTTATCCAGTTTCTCCAATCGACGTCAATATCACCCCTCACTTTATACCTGAGCATCGAGTCCTTACAGGGGCAATCTCTTTTATATACGGATAATTCTTTAATGGTGTTTATAATAACAGATGGTATTTCGTTCATTGCCGATGAGACACTTTCCTTCATATGTGCTGGAAGCGTCCCCTCAAAGAGGACTCCTTTTTCATATTTTAATGGTTTTATTCCCTCTGCATAATTACTAATGTAACATAAAGACCCATAGCATATTTCAAGTTCTCTCGCAAGAAATACCTCAGGTACAAGGGTCATCCCGACCATATCAGAGCCGATCTTTTTGAAGAAATTGATCTCGGCAGGTGTTTCGAGTCGTGGACCTTCTGTGCATAGATATACGCCTCCCTTATGTGTCTTTATATCGGAAAGACCTGTTGGTTTTTCCAGAGCTTCCCTGATCTCAGGACAGAAAACGGGATTCTGTCTTATAAAGCCTAACCCCCTATTGTCATAGAATGTGTTTGGGCGGTTCTTTGTAAAATCAATAATATCATCAGGGATGACATAATCACCGGGATGGAACCGTTCATTGATTGCACCGGGACCTGTCCAAGATATTATCCTCTCTGCTCCCAGTTCTTTAAGTGCCCAGATATTTGCCTTGTAATTAACAAAAGGCGCTGTAAGGCTATATCCCTTTTCTCCATGCCTCAATAAAAAACAGTAAGTGAATCCTTCATTTTCGAATATATGCAGTGGCACGGAACCAAAGGGCGTGGATATGATCTTCGACCTTTTGAGTCTCCCGAAAACCTTCTTTGGAAAATCATAGGCCCCGCTACCGCCTATGATTGCTAATCTTATGACCATTCTCTGATTATCTCGTAAAGTGTATTCCTCTGTGCCGGTATATACCCTGCGTCTTTGATGATCTCTATTATCTCTTCTTTGCTCATCCTGTAAGCAGTCCCTGCTGCTGAAACGACATTTTCTTCTATCATGGTGCTTCCGAAATCATTCGCCCCGAATTTCAAGGCAACCTGTGCCATTTTAGGCCCCTGCGTGACCCATGATACCTGTATATTTTTAAAATTATTTAGGATTATCCTCGACAGGGCAAGCACCTTGAGATACTCCACGCCTGTTGTAGTGAAATTCTTAACTCCAAACTCTGAACTCTTGATTCTTAACTCTGTATTTAATGGCTGGAATGTCCATGGAATAAAGGCTGTAAATCCTCCTGTCCTGTCCTGAAGTTCTCTCAATCTGAAAAGGTGTTTAATTATATCTGCCTTCTTCTCGACACTTCCGAACATCATTGTAGCTGAGCTTGGAATACCGAGACCGTGGGCTGTCTCCATCATCTCAATCCATTCATCACTTTTAATCTTCTTTGGGCTTATAATACCTCTTACCTTGTCCACAAGGATCTCAGCACCACCGCCAGGGATGGAATCAAGTCCAGACTCCTTAAGTATCATGAGTACTTCCCTGATTGTCAGGTCAGAAAGTCTTGCGAAATGGATAATCTCAGGAGGGGAGAAGGCATGGATATGTACAGGGAAACTTCTCTTTATCGATCTTAAAAGGTCTGTATAGTAGTCAATCGGCAAAGAAGGATGAAGTCCACCCTGCAGGAGAATCTGTGTTCCACCAAGTTCAAGTATTTCTTCTATTTTTCGGAATATTTCATCATTCGAGAGAATATATGCGTCTGAATCATTCTCATTCCTGTAGAAGGCGCAGAATCTGCACCTGTTTATGCATATATTTGTGTAATTTATATTCCTGTCGATTACGAATGTGACCCTTTTCCCAGGATGAATCCTTTTCCGAATACTGTTCGCCATATCACCGAGTGTGAGAAGGTCAGATTTTTCTAAAAGATTAATCCCTTCTTCTTCAGTTATCCTTGTTAGATTAGATCCTTTAATCACTCCACGATACCTCTTAGCAAATGAGGGTAGGGGGTTATTTGATCTCCTGACTTTACGCTCAATCATCTTCTACATATAAACTTTTCTCACATTATAAAGCGTATCACGTTCTACAGGAATTTTCCCTGCCTCTTTGATAAGATGTATAAGCTCTTCCTTTGACATTTCTTCTCCTGTCTGGGCGCCTGCTGCATGTGTTATTTTTTCTTCCACAACTGTCCCATCTATATCGTCAACGCCAAAATTCAAAGAGACCTGGGCAATCTTTTCACCGAGCATTATCCAAAATGCCTTTATATGGTCGAAGTTATCGAGGAATATTCTTGATATTGCAAGGGTTTTGAGGTCATCGAATCCTGTCGTATGTCCTTTCTTCTCTATTCTGGTATTAGTCGGATGAAAACTTAGGGGAATAAAAGACTGGAAACCGCTGGTTTTATCCTGGAGGTTGCGGAGTATATCGAGGTGGTTAACCCTATCCTCGTAACTTTCGATATGACCGTAGAGTATCGTTGCATTCGATCTAAGTCCAAGTCTGTGTGCAGTCTCCATTACCTCAAGCCACCTCTCCCCGCTTATCTTCTTATCGCATATAGCCCTTCTTACTGAACTATTGAATATCTCAGCACCTCCACCAGGAAGTGATCCCAGTCCAGACTCTTTAAGAAGTGAAAGAACCTCTTTCACTGTGAGGTCAGATATAGCTGCAAGATAATCTATCTCTACAGCTGTAAATGCCTGTATGTGTATATCGGGAAACTCATTTTTTAGTGCTTTAATTAAACATAGATAGTAATCAAGATCGAGTTCAGGATTAAGGCCTCCTACTATATGAAACTCAGAAGTACCATTTTCAATTTCCCTCGCAGAATCCATAATTTCATCTATTGTCATACTGTATGAACCATTTTCATTATTATCCTTGCTGAAGGCACAGAGGGCACATCGGTTTATGCATATATTAGTAGGGTTTATATGGCGGTTTATGATGAAATAGGTATAGTCTCCACTCTTTCTCTTTTTTGCATAATCTGCAATATGTCCAATAGAGAGAAGGTCATCGGAACGAAAGAGATTCATCGCATCTGACCTGTTGATCCTCTCACCTGATCTGACCTTCTCTTCAATCCTTTTTAATTCCAACCCGTTCCCTCCTGATATAGGATTTTTCCTGATACCATTGTCAGATGAACACCCTTTGTCTCTCTTATGAGATCAGAATATATATCACCACTTGAACTTTCTGGCATTTTAACAGCAATAATATCTGCCTTCTTCCCAACCTCTAAAGTTCCGACCTTTTCTTCCAACCCTAATGCCTTTGCCCCATTTATTGTTGCCATCTTAAAGATATTAAAAGGTGTTATGCCGTTCTCACGGTGAAGTTTATATGCCATCCTCATTTCATCCCACATATTAAGGCTGTTGCTACTCGCAAGACTGTCAGTTCCCAACCCTACATTAATCCCTTCTTTTATAAAACTGGTAACTGGCGCTTTACCAACTTTAAGGTTAGTATTGCTTACAGGACAGTGGGCGACAGAAATCGAAGACTCTTTCATTATCTCTATATCACAGTTATCAACCCATATTGCATGTGCTGCAATGAAATTTTTTCGCAACAGCCCGAGTTTTTTAAAGTATTTTATTGGTGACTCGGCGGAAAAGGGAAGGGGATAGTTAAACCCAAGACCTTCCATAAATTCCTTTATTTCTCCTTTTCCCTCCTTGATAAATTTTCTTTCCTCCTCTGTCTCGCTTATATGGGAAGACAGGCTGATTTCATTCTTTAAAGTATATTCACTCACCCTTTTTAGAAGCCCTTTAGAAAGTGAATAACACGAATGTGGAGAAATCCCTGCATGAAGAAGCTCGCTGTCATTAAACCTTTTAAACTCCCTCTTCTTCTTAAACCATATGTAGCTGGCAAGAAATTCCGATGGCCATACAACCTCATAAAATACTTTACCTCTTACCCCATAACTATTTATTATGTAAGGGCTTATTGATTCTGATGTAATCTCTCCTATGGCTGTTGTACCTGTACTTATCATCTCTTTCATCCCTATATGTACCCCATCCCAATATTCCCTTTTTGTAATCTTCATCTTTTGCTTAACCAATTCTTTTATCCATTCAAAGAAATCCATATTTTCAGATAACTTACCTTTTAATCCCGATAGTTCTAAATGTGTATGGAGATTTATAAGGCCAGGCATAATTACAGCATTCTCAATCTTTATTCTTTTTGCATAGGGATTTCTCTTTTCAGCAGATGATATAGCCTCAACATCAACTATATTCTCTTTTTCTATAATCAAGGCATAACCTTCAACTGGGGGAGAAGATATTGGTAGAAGCTTCTCTGCAAATAATATAATTTTGGACATCCTTATAATTAAAATGCTACCATTATGAGGCATTAAAGTCAACATTATGAAAGATTTAGAAGAAAAAATTCTATCAGATCCCATAAATAAAAATATTTTTACGCTGATTAGAGATTCTTCATCTTCCATCTATCTGGTGGGAGGTTATATCAGAGATCTTATTGTCGGAATAGAGAATAATGACAGGGATTACGTTCTAGAAGGATATGGGGCATGGGACTTTGCAAAAAGAGTTGCAGGGTTTCTTAAGGGCACATTCGTAGGTCTTGACAAAAAAAGGGATATGGCAAGAGTTGTTATTGATGATAGAACTCTCGATTTTTCAGGAACATCAGGGAAACCGATTAAAGAGGACCTCAAAAGAAGAGATTTTACGATCAATTCCATTGCGTGGTCACCATCAAGAAGAATTATTGACCCATTGAATGGAATTACTGATATAAAAAGTGGAGTTATAAGAGCTGTAAAGAAAGAGAATTTGCAGGAAGACCCTCTCCGTCTTTTAAGGGCATATAGAATCAGTGCAGAGCTAAAAATGGATATCGAAACAGAAACATTAAAATTTATAACTGAATCTTCCCATCTCCTTTCTAATGCTTCCGGAGAAAGGGTATCCTCTGAGTTGTTCCTGTTACTCAGATCACCGCAGTCATTCATATATGTCCTAGGTGCATCAAAGACCGGCATTCTTGATGCAATTTTCCCTGAACTTACCCGGACAAAAGATATCCCGCCGCAGGGAATTCACTATCTTAATGTCTATGAACACTCTCTGGAAGTCCTTAAAAAAATAGAAATATTGTTTCAAGAACTTCCAGGATATGTCGTTAATCATCTTAAGGAAGAAATTTCTTCAACAATAACTCGCTTTTCTATACTTAAGTTAGGGGGAATCCTTCACGACATAGGAAAACCTATTACATGGGAAATAAACCATGAAGGTAAATATACATTTAACGATCACGAAAGGGTAGGTGCTGAACTCGTAGAATCTATATCTGAAAGACTTAAGTTTAGTAATAATACAACCGAAAACCTAAAATCAATAGTAAAATTACATTCAAAACCTCTAAATCTCGTTAAAGAGTTTCCTAATGATAAAAGAGGTCTTTACAGATACTTTAGAGAATTAGATAATTACCTTATAGATATTACAGTTCATTCAATAGCTGATATAAGAAGTATGAGGTTTAAGAAAGAAGACCTCAGAATTAAAGAGGCCCTTCTCGTTGAAGTATTAGAAAATTATAAAAAATATAAAATTAAAGATGAGACAACACCGGCAATATTAAAAGGTGACGATATAATAAGGATACTTAAAATAAAAGCAGGCCCTGAAGTTGGAAAAAAGTTGAAAATGATAAGAGAGGCCCAATTATTAGGGGAGATAAGGACAAAAGAAGAAGCAATAGAATATTTAAGAGAATTATAATAATTTAACATAATATATCTTATCAGACATTATATTTTTTCAACCTAAAGTGTTTATAAACTGTTTCTAAATATGTTTATAATTAAGTTTGTTTGTTCTCTGTAGACAGCCAAGAGCATTTTGCCTAAAAATTAGGCACTTAATATTATTAATAAAATCAACATGTTATTCAATTTTCTTACGTATTAATCTTTTCTCCTATTAAAATACCTTCTTCAAAGCCTTTTACTCTTAAATTAATAACTTTTCCTACAAAATCGCCTAAAGTTTTAATGTGAAGTCGTATATAATTATCACTCAATCCGCTTAAATATCCCGAAGAATCAATTTTATCTTCAACTATTACATTAAGACCCTTTCCAAGATGCCTTTCTTTAAAAGAGAAACTCTTTCTTTCGTTCAATAATTTCAGGATTTTGCTTCTTTCTTTAATCTTTTCTAAAGAGACATTATTTTTAATTCCATATATAGATGTGCCAGGTCTTTCAGAAAATCTAAAGATATGGAAATAACTGAAAGGAAGATTATTTAGAAAATTATAAGTATTTTGGAGGTTTGTTTCTTTTTCGTTAGGAAAACCTATAATGATGTCAGTTCCTAATCCTATTTCAGGTATCTCTGAGACTAATGTCATAATGAGTTCTTTGTAATATGAAGACGTATAATTACGCCCCATTTTTTTTAGTATATCATCATCTCCACTCTGAAGGGGTAAATGAAGATGTCTGCATATCTTTGGATTATATTTTATAAGTTCTATTAATTTTGTTGTAACATCGTGAGGTTCGATGGAACTTAATCTTATACGAAACTGGCCTTCGTTCTTTAATAACTCTTCTAATAATTCTACGATATCTGTTTTAGGATTAAGGTCTTTTCCGTAAGCCCCGAGTTGAATACCGGTAAGAACAACCTCTTTATATCCCGTATCTACTAGTGTTTTAACCTCTTCATATACATTAACGATAGATGCGCTCCGACTCTGCCCCCTGACTGTTGGAACTATGCAATATGAACAACTGTAATTACATCCTTCCTGGATTTTTAAGAAAGCCCTCGTTCTCGCTGTATTAAAGGTAGCTTTACATCTTATTGTTTTGTTATCAGTATGACAAACCGAATCCGTTTTACAACTAAGGATATTATTAAGATATTCAGAAATATGGTTTTTCCCTTTGTTCCCGATAACCGCATGGACTCCAAGTGCCTTCAGCTCATCAGTCTGTCTCTCAGCATAGCAACCTGTAACTATTATCTTAGCATCCTTTCCATTTTTTATAGCCCTCCTTATAAGCTGTCTGGACTGATAATCAGCTTTATGGGTAACAGTACATGTGTTTATGATATAAACATCTGCCTTTCGATCGAAGGGAATGATATCGTTTTCTTCCCTCAAGTCATCACACATAAGTGAGGTATCATATTGATTCGTCTTACAACCAAGAGTTGCAAAGGCTATCTTCATATTTCCCCTTCAAGGCTGTGATGCCGGGCTTCAATAATCCTCAATTTAATTTCCTGCCCTATTAAATCTGTTTTGCCAGAAAAATTTACTATTTTGTTTGTCCTTGTCCTTCCTGTCATTTTATCTTCACCGATCTTGCTTTTTCCTTCGACGAGGACACCTACTTCCTTACCTATAAGTTCTTTATTCTTCCTCAGAGTTATTTCATCCTGTATATCGAGAACTCTTGTTAGCCTTTCGGCCTTCACCTCATCTGGCATATGATAAGGAAGTTTTACTGCAGATGTATTGGGTCTTTTTGAGTATTTAAACGCGAATATACCGTCATAATTAATTTCCTTGAGTGCCTTAACCGTCTTTTCAAAATCCTCTTCTGATTCTCCTGGAAAGCCTGTTATTATATCTGAAGTTATAGCAATTCCCGGGATCTCCGCTCTCAGGAGTTCAATCTTCTCCTTATAATCACTATAAGTATAAACCCTTTTCATTAGATAAAGTACACTGTCAGAGCCTGACTGAAGGGGTAGATGAATATGCTCACAGACCTTGGATAACTCCTTCATAGCTCTAACCAGTTTCTTGGAAAGGTCCTTTGGATGTGATGTAATAAACCTGATCCTTTTAATCCCATCCATACTGTGAATCTTATAAAGGAGATCAGTGAAATCCATACCATCTTCAAGACCACTTCCATAGGAATTTACATTCTGTCCTAGAAGTGTAATCTCTTTGTAACCTGCCTCAGAAAGTCCTTTGACCTCTCTGTGTATGTCTTTCCAGGGCCTTGCCCTTTCCCTCCCTCTTGTATAAGGCACAACACAGTAAGAGCAGAAATTATCACAGCCATACATTATGGTAACCCAGGCCTTTATCCTGTCAAGTCTGTGGGGGTGTATATAGGTCTTTGAATTGTCAGGTCTGTCTTCAAGGCTTGTGCTTTTTTCAGTTCCTATGAGATCTGGCAGGCTCTCAATATTCTGTGGTCCAAGGACAAGATTTACATAGGGAACCCTTCCAAATATCCTTTTCCCTTCCTGTTGAGCTATACAGCCACCAACTCCTATCTTTAATCCTGGATTTGTCTTTTTAAGTTTCCTTAACCTTCCGAGGTCACTATAGAATTTTTGTTCCGCCTTCTCTCTGATACTGCAGGTATTGAAGATTATAAGGTCTGCCTCATCAGGGTTGTCTGTAAGATTATAGCCTTCATCTCTGAGTATTCCGATCATCCTCTCGGAATCATGAAAGTTCATCTGGCATCCATAAGTTCGTATATAAAGATTTTTATTTCCCATAATTTAAATGAACTTGAAAAGGATCTCCAGCTAACTTATCCCCCTTTTTCAGACACAGACCCTGTTTCTTCCATCCTTCTTTGCACAGTATAAGGCGTCGTCAGCCCTTTTTATGAATTCCTCTATAGTCCCTGACCCATCGTAAGATGAGATACCTAAACTTATGGTAACCCTACCCCCGGGCTGGGTCTCACCGCCTTCAAATACAGTAGATTCTATTTCTTTTCTCAATCTCTCCGCCATTACAACAGAAGTTTCTTTCAATGTCTCTGGCAGTATAATTACAAATTCCTCTCCTCCGTATCTTGCAACAATATCCGATTTTCTTGCTTCACGCTTAAATAATTCTGCAATCTTTCTCAAGAGTTCATCACCTTTGGGATGACCGTTTGTATCATTATATTTTTTGAAGAAGTCTAGATCTATCATTATAAGAGAAAGTGGCCTTTTGTACCTCTTAGCCCTTTCAAATTCTTCTTCAAGTCTTTCTCTGAAGTAACGATGATTATAAAGGGATGTTACCCCATCAGTAATTGAGAGTATTTTTGTTTCTTCAAACAACCTTGCATTTTCCAACGCCATTCCGATCTGTCCTGCTGCAGCAATTAATAGTTCGAAGGATGGTTCATCGAAGACCTCTCTCACCCTGTAAGCGTTTATCACCCCTATAACCTGTCCCCTCCCTTTAAAGGGCGCACAGATTAACGAATTAACATCATTATCAATTCCATGTACGGGTTTAAACCTATGATGCTCAGAAAGGTTATTTACAACCTCTGCCTGGCCTGATATGGCTACCCAGCCATAAACTCCCTCTCCAAAATTAAATCTTATGTCCATTGATTCTTCAGATATTCCGAGTCCTGCAACGATATGCAGGTCTGTCCTGTTTTCATTGACAAGCATTATATTTATTCTGTGTAGCCTCATTGCCTGACTTACGCTTTCCACAATCTGGTTTAAAAGTTTTTCCGTTTCAAAGGATGCTGTTAGGGTTTTACTTATATTATAAAGGGTATAGAGCTGTAATATGTTTTGATCGAGCTGCCGGTTTGCCCTTTCAAGCTTCTCAGAATGTTCTGTTACTTCATTAATTTTCCCCTTCAGGGAATTAGCCATACTGTTAAACTCCCTTCCCAGCATTTCGATCTCATCTCCTGTCGCAATTTTTATTCTATAGTCAAGGTTACCCTCGCTAATTATTTTAACTGCCTCTGTAAGCCCCAAAAGAGGCTTTGTAATACCTCTGTTAATTAGTGTATATATCAATACGATTCCAATTAGAGAGCTGAGGCTCAGAAAAGTAAAGACTCCATAACTCCATTTATTTATATCAGAGGTTCTTTTATTATGGCTCTCTATCTCCTTCATTTTAATTTTATGCAAATTTTCAAGTTTGCCTGCAACCGTTTCCCCAAAGGCATCCATCTCTTTCATAAGCCTTGCTGCCTCTTTATTGCCAACAGGGTTTTCGGTTGATAGAAGTACCATAGCCTTTTTCTGAAGTTCAATAAATCCCTTTCGTACTTCATCTTCGATAGCTTTTTCCTCTTCTGTTTTTCTCCCGATGAGACGCATCTTTTCAAATATAGATGCTGTCTCTGTAACCAGATTGGCGAAATTTTCTCTTTCCTTTTTGTCTCCTGTTATAAGGTAGTCGTTGGGAGGCATCAGTACTTTATGCATATTGGTATGAAGGTCCGATATAGTCTTCATCCTGTTACTGAGTTCATCATTCCTTTTTTGAATGGATGAAAAGGAATTTAAGGTAACATAGCTAAAGATTACAAGGATAAGAAGAAGTGTAATTCCGATAAAATGTGGTATGATAAGTTTTTTCCCGATTCCAAACTTCATATATGTCTCCAATTAGATTTTTTATTACTAAGACGACTCCCTCGATACTATCAGTTTTATCCTGTCTCCTTTTATTAGTCCAAGGTATTTCTCTGCGTTTCCCTGAAAGATGTATATCTCAAGAAGGCCTGAGCTGTTGATTATGGCCGAAGGTCCTTTATCAAAAGCCTGGGCATAGAACTTATTAATCCCTTTTATTTCCATATCTTTAATCAGTATTTTGAGATTCGATGGTTCAGAGGTTAAATCACCTATTTCCTTTCTTGATATATTTGATGCCGCATTACCGAAATTATCAACATAGATTATTTCTCCATCAATCAGTTCATCGCTTATCTTTTCAGGTTCAGGGAAAATGATTTTTGTATAGTCTTTAATCGCAGATCCAAAATTATCTGCAGGGACCCCTTTTGAGAGCCATCCGGCAACTGGTGCAAAGATATCTCTTCCGTGAAAGGTGGTATCCTCAGATTTTAGAAAATAGTGCTCAGCAGTTAAATATATTACCCCGTGTTCATCTTCATAGGCAAAGGAAAAGATCCCATTGTCAGGACCTATAAAATAGTATTTTGATGTTACAACAAGGATAGGCCTTCTCAGACTTCCCACACCAGGGTCTACAACAGCAACATGGATGGTCTTTTCAGGAAAAAACCTAAAGGAATCCCTTAATATTAAAGATGCCTCAATAATATTTTGAGGAGAAACATTATGGGAGATATCTATTATTCTTACCTCAGGGTTTATATTTAGAATAACCCCTTTCATTATCCCTGCAAAGGGGTCCTTAAGACCAAAGTCTGTTGTAAGGGTAATAAAAGGTTCATTTCTCCCAGGCATACATACCTCCAATCAGTTCTTTAATATCCCCTATTCCCTTTTCATTCATATAACTGTTAATCCCATTGATAATTTCAGAAGCGGTATTAGGATTAAAGAAGTTTGCAGTCCCGACAGCTATAGCTGTAGCCCCTGCGAGGATAAATTCGAGTGCATCTTCTGCAGAACATATTCCGCCAATTCCGATAACCGGAACCTTCACTGCCTGTGCTACCTGCCAGACCATCCTCAGGGCAATCGGTCTTATTGCTGGTCCTGAGAGACCACCTGTTATAGTAGCAAGTCTCGGTTTTCTTGTTTCTACATCTATTGCCAAACCGAGAAGCGTATTTATAAGTGAAATAGCATCAGCCCCCTCCCCTTCTGCAATCCTCGCGAACAGAGCAATATCCGTTACATTTGGCGATAGTTTTACTATTAAAGGAATACCGCATACTTTCCTAACGGCAGATACTACTTTCTTTGTAGATTTAGGGTCAGCGCCAAAGATCATTCCACCTTTTTTGACGTTTGGACAGGAGATATTTACTTCTATAGCATCTACCCCTGGAGTTGCAGAAAGACGTTCAGCTACTTTCGCATACTCCTTTATAGTAGTACCGAAGATATTCACTATAATCTTTGTATCAAAACCTTTAAGATAGGGTAATTTTTCTTTAATAAATGTCTTTACACCCACATTTTGAAGTCCTATTGAGTTAAGCATCCCTGATGGTGTTTCCCATATCCTCGGAGGTGGATTTCCGTCAATGGGATGAAGAGATATTCCCTTTGTAATAACTGCACCGAGAATATTAAGATCTATATATGGGCTATATTCTTCACCATAACCGAATGTCCCGGAGGCAACCATTACTGGATTTTTTAGTTCAATAGTCCCGATCTTTACTTTAAGGTTAGTCATCCCATTCAATCTCTTCTGCATTGAATACAGGTCCATCCTTGCAGACCATTTTATAAAGTTGGGAGTTTGGAGTCGGTAGTCGGGAGTCTTTTGTTTTTTTTCGCTGAACCCTGAACCCTGAACTCTGAACTCTTGTTTTAACTGCACATCCCAGACATGCCCCTATTCCACAGGCCATCCTTTCCTCAAGAGATGCAGAACAGGTAAGTGAATAAAACCTCGCAATTTCTGAAACTACTTTTAACATCGGTTTAGGCCCGCAGGCATATATTTGAGTCTTGAGTCTGGAGTCTGGAGTCTGGATATAATCCTCTAAAATATCTGTAATCAGCCCTCTCTTTCCATAGGTTCCGTCCTCTGTTGAGATATAGATTTCAATTCCAAGCGACCTGAAATCATCTTCGCAGAGGATATCTTCTCTGTTTTTTCCACCGATAAAAAGTTTTATCGACTTTCCTGCCCTCTTTAATTCCTCGGCAAGAGGAAAAAGTGGTGCGATACCTACTCCGCCTGCAACGAGTATAGCCTCATTTATCTGAGAATGAATTTCGAAACCCTTTCCAAGAGGACCAAGGATATCAAGTCTTTCTCCTGGTACCCTTTTACTTAAAACTCCTGTCCCCTTACCTCTAACTCTATAAAGTATCTGGATGGTATTCATATTTATTAACCTATGAAGACTAAAGGCCCTTCTTAGCAATGGGTCATTATTCCTTCCTACCTTTACCATAAAGAACTGACCTGGTTTGGGTCTCTTAACTTCAGAAGGAAGTTCCATGGAAAGGAGAAAATAGACAGGAGAAACTTCTGTATGGGTTTTTATTGTGGAGATGAATTGCTTACTATCCAAATCTTATCTCTAAAATCTCGTATTCAATATCCCTGGTTGGTGTTTTTATATTTACTGTATCGCCTATTATATGTCCGATAAGGGACTTTCCTACAGGTGATTGTACTGAAATCTTTCCATTCTTTATATCTGCCTCATCAGCACCAACAAGGGTATATGTCTTTATCTCATCCGAATCTACATGACGGAGTTTCACCTTTGCACCGAAGACAACCTTTTCTCCTGACAATTTAGAGGTATCTATTACCTGGGCATAGGTAAGTTTACCTTGAATCTCCTGTATCTTTCCTTCTATAAAGGACTGCCTTTCTTTTGCGGCATGGTATTCTGCATTCTCAGAGAGGTCCCCGTGACCTCTTGCCTCTTCTATTTCCTTAATATTTTTTGACCTTTCCACTTTTTTAAGATAAGCCAGTTCTTCCTTTAGTTTCTCATAACATTCTTTTGTCATAGGGATATTCTTCATTGTACCAATTCCTTCATTCCTGTCTTAAAAAGGGGTTTATCCTTTTTAAGAATATGGTATTCCTGTAAAGCCCTGATACCGACATCCTCTTTAAGAAGGGCAGCTATAGCATAAGTAGCCGCCCTTGCCCCTCTCAATGTAGTGAAATAAGGGACTTTGTATGTAAGGGCAGTCCTTCTTATAGAATATGAATCCTTATGAGATTCCTTACCGCCTACGGTATTTATCACAAGGTCTATATTTCCATTCTTTATGTGGTCTACAATATGAGGTCTTCCCTCTGTCACCTTATTCACTACATCTATAGAAAGACCCTCTCTCTTTAGAAATTCCGCAGTTCCTTTTGTAGCTTCTATTGTGAAACCCATCGTAAGAAATTTTTTAGCGACAGGTAAAACAGCAGGTTTGTCTTCATCCCTCACGCTTATTAACACCTTTCCCTTCAATGGGACAGTAGTCCCTGCCCCTGCCTGCGCCTTAGCAAAGGCTTTACCGAAATCAAGGTCTATCCCCATCACTTCACCTGTAGATTTCATCTCAGGTCCTAAGATCGTATCTACTCCAGGGAACTTTTCGAAAGGGAAGACCGACTCTTTTACAGAGATGTGGGAAACTTCTTTCTCTACGGTAAAACCGAGTTCTTTAAGGGACTTTCCGGTCATTATCCTCGCTGCCATTTTGGCTAAGGGAACACCAATTGCCTTGCTCACAAAGGGAACAGTCCTCGATGCCCTTGGGTTCACTTCAAGGATATAGATATCGTTTCCTTTAACAGCAAACTGAATATTCATAAGCCCTATTACCTTTAGTTCTATAGCCAATGCCCTTGCCTGCTGTTTAATCTCCTCAACAATCTCCTTTCCCAGAGAGTATGGTGGCAGTGACATAGCTGAATCCCCGGAATGAACGCCTGCCTCTTCTATATGTTCCATAATGCCACCTATTACAACATCTATGCCATCGGATATGGCATCCACATCTATTTCAATAGCATCCTCAAGGTATTTATCTATAAGAATCGGATGTTCAGGAGATACCTTTACTGCCTTTATCATATATTCCCTGAGACTCTTCTCATCATATACTATCTCCATAGCCCTTCCACCGAGGACATAAGAAGGTCTGACCATAACCGGGTAGCCTATCGTTTTAGCAATCTTAGCCGACTCATTAAAGGAGCGGGCAGTACCACTTTCTGCCTGTCTTAAATCAAGTTTATGTAAAAGTTCCTTGAATCTCTTTCTGTCCTCTGCCCAGTCAATTGAATCAGGAGATGTCCCTATTATCTTAACCCCCTCCTTCTCAAGAGGAACTGCGAGCTTCAGGGGCGTCTGCCCACCAAATTGTACAATCACCCCATCAGGTTTTTCAACATCTATAATATTAAGAACATCCTCTATAGTCAAGGGCTCGAAATAGAGTCTGTCAGATGTGTCATAGTCTGTACTTACTGTCTCCGGATTACAGTTCACCATTATTGTTTCATAACCGTCCTCCTTTAAAGCGAATGCACCATGGACACAGCAGTAATCAAACTCTATCCCCTGCCCTATCCTGTTCGGGCCACCTCCCAGTATCATGATCTTCTTTCTCTTTGAAGGATTAGCCTCGCATTCTACTCCGTGAACCGTGAACCGTGAACCGTGAACCGAACTAAAGGGTCTTTCATAAGTTGAATATAGGTAAGGCGTATATGCCTCGAATTCAGCAGCACAGGTATCAACCGTCTTGAAGACCGCCTTTATATCCATCTCTTTTCTCAGACTCCTTATCACCTTCTCATCGGTACCTAATAACCTCGCTATTCTTATATCTGAAAAACCTGTCTCCTTTGTCTTCCTTAGGATTTCATTAGAAAGAAGGTAAGGTGCCACAGTAAGTGTCTTATCCTTCCCTATCTCCTTCACCCCTTTCACAAAACCCTTTAACTCTATCTCTACATCGATTATATCTTTTATATTATTCAGGAACCACGGATCTATTTTCGTCAGATCATATATTTCTTCCACTGAAATCCCAACCCTTACGGCATCTGCAATATACCAGAGTCTTTCCCATTTAGGTATTCTCAGTTTTTCCTTTATCGTTTCGATGCCCTTCTCTTTTTCTTCTTTTCTTTCCTTCATGGTCTCAAAACCATATCTATCAATCTCGAGTGACCTTATAGCCTTCTGAAGCGACTCCTTGAATGTCCTCCCTATCGCCATTGCCTCTCCAACCGATTTCATCTGTGTCGTTAATGTGTCATCTGCCTCAGGGAATTTTTCGAAGGTAAACCTTGGGATTTTTACAACCACATAGTCTATCGAAGGTTCGAAAGAGGCCGGTGTTTTCTTGGTTATATCGTTTGGTATCTCATCAAGGGTCAACCCTACTGCGAGCTTAGCTGCGATCTTTGCAATAGGGAAACCTGTCGCCTTAGAGGCAAGGGCAGAACTCCTCGATACCCTCGGGTTCATCTCGATCACTACAAGCCTTCCGTCTTCAGGATTCACAGCGAACTGTATGTTTGAACCACCCGTATCAACTCCTATCTCTCTCATTATCTTTATCGCACCATCCCTCATGATCTGGTATTCCTTATCTGTCAGGGTCTGTGCAGGTGCTACAGTAATGGAGTCACCGGTATGGATACCCATCGGGTCAAAATTTTCTATAGAACAGATAATAACAACATTGTCTTTCTTATCCCTCATCACCTCAAGTTCAAACTCCTTCCACCCGAGTACTGACTCTTCTACGAGTATCTGTCCTACAGGGCTTGTTTTTAAACCCCAATCAACACATTCCTTAAACTCTTCTATATTAAATGCCACATTCCCGCCTGTACCGCCGAGCGTAAAGGACGGTCTTATGATTGCAGGGAAACCTATCGTGTCAATAATCTTCATCGCGTCCTTCTTTGTGTGGACATAAACGCTTTCGGGAACCTCAAGGTCTATCTTTTTCATTGCCTCTTTAAATAGGTTCCTATCCTCTGCCTTTTTTATCGCCTCAGGGTTTGCCCCAATAAGTTTCACGCTATGCTTATCAAGAATCCCATTATCAGAAAGATTGACAGCAATATTTAATGCTACCTGCCCGCCCATCGTAGGCAGAATCGCATCAGGCTTTTCCTTCTCTACTATCTTTGATACAACCTCAGATGTTATTGGTTCTATATATGTCCTGTCTGCCATTTCAGGGTCTGTCATGATGGTGGCGGGGTTAGAATTTACTAAAATTACTTTATAACCTTCCTCCTTTAGTGCCTTGCATGCCTGTGTACCTGAATAATCGAATTCGCATGCCTGCCCTATGACAATAGGCCCGGAGCCTATGATGAGAATCTTTTTTATATCAGTTCTTTTAGGCATTATTTTTAATTATTTTCACAAATCTATTAAAGAGGTATCTTGCGTCATTTGGTCCAGGTCCTGCCTCTGGATGATATTGTACAGAGAATATCGGAAACTCTACATGTTCCATTCCTTCCTCTGTACCATCGTATAAATTCTTATGTGTAAGCCTCACTTTTCCATTAAGACTTTTTATATCTACACAGTAGTTATGATTCTGTGCTGTAATCTCGACCTTTTCAGTTGACAGGTCTTTGACAGGGTGGTTTCCTCCATGATGGCCAAATTTTAATTTATAAGTCCTACCCTCCATCGCAAGTCCCAATATCTGATGACCGAGACAGATACCGAAGATTGGTTTTTTACCCATAAGTTTCTTTGTATTTTCTATGCCATAGGTAACCCTCTCAGGATCACCTGGTCCATTACTAAGAATTATCCCATCTGGATTCATATCAAGAACCTCTTCTGCAGGAGTCTGAGCAGGAACAACAGTTACATCGAACCCAACCTCGACAAGGTTTCTCAGAATATTAAACTTTACCCCGAAATCGTAGACAACTACTTTTTTAAGTCTGGAGTCTGGAGTCTGGAGTCTGGAGTCTTTCTTCCACTTCCAAACCCCATCTTTCCATTTATATGGTTTTTTTGTTGTAACCTCTTTTACATAATCTAAGGCAGATATATTCGGATGTGCCTTTACTTTTTCGAGTATGCTTTCTGGATTCAGATCTGTTGTAGAAATGGCACCCATCTGTGCACCATAATCCCTCAGATGTTTTGTCAAAGCCCTAATGTCAATACCCTGGATACCAACTATATTATACCGTTTCATATATTCAGGCAGGCTTATTGATGAACGCCAATTACTCGGGGCAGCGCAAGCCTCTTTTACTATGAAGCCTTCAGCCTTTATTCCTCCTTCTGACTCAATATCTTCTTCGTTCACACCGTAATTACCTATCTGTGTATATGTCATTGCTACTATCTGACCTTTATATGAAGAATCGGTGAGTATTTCCTGATAACCTGTCATAGAGGTATTAAAGACAACCTCTCCTATGGTTTCATCTTCTGAACCAAAGGAATGTCCCTCGAAAACCACACCATCAGATAGAACGAGCATAGCTTTTTTCATAGCGAACTCTCTCTCACTAACCGTCATTCCCCGACCCCCGATTAATACCTTCGAGGGCATGCTTGATCGGGGAATCCAGAAAAGTATTTATCGAATTATAACCTCTGGATTCCGCATCCCCCGATAAATGATTTCGAGGGCAGGCAAGTGCGGAATGACAATAAAACTTAATAACTTTTCGATCAGCTTTTAATCGCATTTTAAAATACTTTAAAATTAAATAATTAAAAATAAAATATAAAGTAAATTATTAAGTTAAAAATAACCTTTAAGTTTTCCCTCTTAAAATAGTGATTATTGGAAGACCTTTCAATTTAGCACCTTTAAATGGCGTATTCCTGCCCTTTGACTTAAACTTCATAGGGTCAACTGTAACCTCTTGATTCATATCTATTATTGTGATATCCGCATCAGAGCCAATACTCAATAACCCTTTTTTCAAACCCAAAATCCTCGCTGGATTAGCAGTCATCTTCTCAATGAGTTCATTTATAGTCAGTACTCCCCATTCGACGAGTTTCAAAGATAGTGAAAGGGCTGTCTCTAAACCTACTATGCCAAAAGGTGCATAATCAAACTCCACCAATTTTTCGGATATATTATGGGGTGCATGGTCTGTCGCAATTACATCTATTGTCCCGTCTTTCAAACCCTGCCTTATCGCCTCAATGTCTTCTTCTGTTCTAAGGGGAGGGTTTACCTTAGCATCTGAGTCATAGCCTCTGACCTCATTATCAGTAAGGAGAAAATAATGCGGACAGGTCTCGGCAGTTACCCCTATCCCCCTTTCCTTTGCCTCTTTTATAAGTCTTACAGAGCCCTTTGTACTTACATGGGCTATATGGAGTTTTACACCTGTTATCTCGGCAAGCAACAGGTCTCTGGATACAATCACTTCCTCAGCAGAATTAGGAATCCCCTGAAGTCCAAGTTCTGTTGATACGAAACCTTCGTTCATTACACCACCCCTGGAAAGATTGGTATCCTCACAATGTGATATTATAGGGGCACCGAGTGCCCTGGCATACTCCATCGCCCTCCTCATCAGTTCACTGTCCGTTACAGATTTCCCGTCATCTGAGAATGCTACACAACCCGCTTCTACGAGGTCCGCCATCTCTGAGAGTTCTTCACCCTTCAGACCCTTGCTTATAGCCCCTATAGGAAAGACATATGTTGAGCCTTCTTTTACTGTCCTATCGAGGATAAACTCTGTTACTGACCTGCTGTCATTTACAGGGTTAGTATTGGGCATACAGCATAAAGCAGTGAACCCACCTGCCCTTGCTGCAGATGTTCCTGTCTTTATTGTCTCCTTATACTCATAGCCAGGTTCCCTTAAATGTACATGCATATCTATCAAGCCTGGAACAACAATCATTCCTTTTGCATTAATCATCTCTAAATCTTTTTGTTTCGATTCCTGAATCTTCCCAATCCTTGTTATCTTTCCATTCTCTATCAAGATATCTGTTATCTCATCGAGGTTAGAAGAGGGATCTATAATCCTGCCATCCTTTATTAAAAGTGATGAGCAATGCGTGATGAGTGATGAGTTTTTTATGTTTGTCTCCTCTTTCTCTTTTTTCATTCAACCTCTCCTGATAGGAGATAAAGGACAGCCATCCTTACAGCAAGTCCGTTTGTTACCTGCTCTAAGATAACAGAGTAAGGGCCATCCGAAACCTCAGGTGATATCTCTACCCCTCTGTTTATAGGGCCTGGATGCATTATTATCACATCTGTCTTGGCGAGCTTAACCCTTTCAGGTGTGAGGCAGTAAAGTTTTGCATACTCCCTGATAGTCGGGAAAAGACCCTTTTCCTGTCTCTCGAGTTGTATCCTCAGCATCATTATAACATCAACATCCTTAAGGGCATCTTCTATCTTATAAAAAACCTTTACACCCAGTTTCTCTATCCCCCAGGGTATCATTGTAGGAGGTCCTGAAACCCTGACCTTCGCACCCAGTTTCGTGAGTCCATAGATATTCGACCTTGCAACTCTGCTGTGGGCAATATCTCCTATTATCGCAACATCAATGTCCCTGATCCCTCCTTTTTTCTCCTTGATTGTAAGTATATCAAGGAGTGCCTGTGTGGGATGTTCATGGGAGCCATCTCCGGCATTTATGATTGAACTTCTTAACACCTTAGAGATCAGATAAGGGGCACCTGCAGCAGAATGCCTCAGAATAATGAAGTCAGAATTCATAGACTCTATATTCTTAGCTGTATCAATAAGACTTTCACCCTTCACTATACTACTTATGGAAGGCGTTATATTAACCACATCGGCGCTCAACCTTTTCCCGGCGAGCTCGAAGGATGTCCTTGTCCTTGTGCTCGGTTCATAGAAGAGATTTACTATTGTCTTACCTCTTAAAGTGGGAACTTTCTTTATATCCCTTTCGAGAACTTCCTTGAATGATTCAGCCGTATCAATAATGAGATTTATCTCATCCGTACTCATTTCTTTTATACCAAGAAGGTCTTTCCCTGAAAGTTTCAATTCACATCCTCCGCCAGTACTACCCTATCATCAAACCCCTCCTCTTCAAGCATGACCTTTACAGACTCTTTCTGAGATGTAGGTATGTTTTTTCCAACATAGTCCGCCCTTATCGGAAGTTCCTTATGCCCCCTGTCAATAAGGACAGCCAACTGAACAAGGCTCGGTCTTCCGAAGTCCATAAGGCTATCAAGGGCAGCCCTTATAGTCCTGCAGGTAAATAATACATCATCAACAAGAATCACCTTTTTATCTGTTATCGGAAAGGGTATATCTGTTTTTCTAAGTGATGGTTTCTTCTTTGTCCCAAGGTCATCCCTGTAAAGGGTGATATCAAGAATTCCAACAGGCGCCTCCTTGTTCTCTATCTCTCTAACCTTTTTGGCAATCCTCCTCGCAAGATGCACACCGCCTGTCCTTATACCTATGAATACAAGATCCTCTACACCCCTGTTCCTCTCAAGTATTTCATGGGTTATCCTGCCCAGGGTCCTTTCAATTGCTGTCTTATCGAGTATTACAGCCTTTTCCTTTGGTTTAGACATTTGTTCTCCGGGCATAAAAAAACCTTCTCCCCTTGGGAAGAAGGTTTTTTAAAGATCTCAAATTCTTTATTTTCATTTATAGTTCCTTTCTAACCTCTCGGGGTTAGTATTAAAGGTTTAGTATTTTATATCAGAAAGTCAAACCATTGTCAACTGTTTTTATTATTTATAAGATTTTCAGGCGTCTCCTCCTGAAGCCTATCGGGAGAAAGTCATTAGTCTCTTTTTCTTCTATCTTTTTCAGCCCAAGGTTTAGGAGAATCCTTTTTTCTTCGTCATTCCTTTTCATGTACTTTCTGTACCTT
Organism: Thermodesulfovibrionia bacterium; assembly: GCA_919902995.1. GTDB lineage: Bacteria > Nitrospirota > Thermodesulfovibrionia > JACRGW01 > JACRGW01 > JACRGW01. The sequence goes on along the minus strand of CAKKSD010000006.1, from coordinate 40,522 downwards.
CCAATACCGATCTTTTCTCTTAAAAGTAGCATCCCCACTGGCGATACCTCTTCGTATTTTTTTATCCTTGCCTTCATTGTATATACCTTCTCTTTAATTCGGTGAGTTCTGATATTGTATTGTTTTCTTTCATCGAACTCTTCCTTTCGAGATAAGGCCAGTCTACATCTTTTGAATATTTCCTGAGAAGAAGCTCTACCATCTCGCAGTCTATTTGAGATTTCCAGTATTTGCAGGCATTCAGCCTGTCTATTATAAGGTCTTCAATCCCAATAATCAGGCACCTAAGTCCTTCTCCGAGTTCTACAGTTTCTACAGGAGAGACTTCTCCAGCGAGAACTGAGGCTGGGACCTCTATGGCCATTTTCATTTCCTCATTAACCCAGTACCTGCCCTGTTTTTCAAAACCAATATCCCTTAAAACATTATCTAATGCATCTCTATCAGTATAGGCGAGGTCGATATCCGCTGTGAAGTATACTTCTCGTGAATAGTAAGATAAAGCACAACCACCTATGATTATTGGGGCATCTTTACCCTTCTCTTCAAGAAGTCGCGTAATAAGTGCAACCATTAAAAGTTGTCTCTTTAAAGGTGATTCTGTTTTCTTTATAATTTCAATTATTTCAGGTGTATTCATTTTTTTACATTATCACACAATCCTATACCTGTCAATATTGTAGATATAAAGGGAGTTTTTATGATTTACTTAGAACTCTCAGGAATACTTCGGCCACCTGAGGGTCAAACTGGATACCTGCATTTTTTTTAATCTCGGACATGGCGTATTCGATACCTGGAGATGGTCTGTATGGTCTGTCAGATAAAATAGCATCGAAGGTATCAGCAATACTCATTATCCTTGCACCGAGCGGAATATCTTCGTCTTTAAGTCCGTCAGGATAACCTTTTCCATCGAATCTTTCATGGTGGTATTTTACAAATGGTAAAACATCTTTAAGTTGTTTTATATCTTTAAGAATCTCTGCACCTTTTGCAGGATGTTTCTTTATAATTTCATACTCCTCATCTGTGAGTTTCCCGGGCTTATCAAGTACAGCCTCGTAAGTACCTATCTTGCCTATATCGTGGAGAAGCCCTGCGAGTTCCAGATCCTTCAGTTCCTTTTCAGAAAACCCCATCGTTTTACCTATATCGAGGGCATATTTTGTAACCCTCTCTGAATGTCCTGCTGTCCATGGAGACTTGGCATCTATGGCTGAAGATAAAGACTTGACAGTTCCGAGGAAAAGCTCCTCAAGATCGGATACAAGTCTTGCATTCGAAAGTGCCACCCCTATCTGTGAGGACAGTTTTTCCAATGTTGAAAGGTCTTCTTTGGTGAAGGCTGACGGTCTCTTTGACCCGATGGTTAATATCCCTATCACCTCTCCCTTTATCATCAGAGGAATCCTGATATGTGAAAGAAAGCCGTCTTCGAGAAACCTTCTCTCCAAAGGCAGGAGTCCTTTAACTTCCGCAAGGTTGCTCACATATTCCGTCCTTCCCGTCTCTATTATCTCTTTGGCGGATGAGTCGTCAAAGGGCACGAGTGTGCCTTTTGGAACAAAGGCTACGCCAAACCCAGCTGCATATAAAAAACCTCCCTTTTCCCTGTCTATCATTACAACGGTTGCCCTTTCGCAGGGGATAATCTTTGCAACAATCCTTGTTACGGTCTCCAGTATTTCCTCTGATTTAAGGGTTGAAAGTATGCTCCTGTCTATCTCGTGCATCACCTGTATTGTCTCTACCTTATGGGAAAGTTCCATTGCCTTATCAATTGATTCCTTATAAAGCCTTCCCTGTTCAAGGGCAACAGAGACCTGATAAGTTATCCCTTGTATGACCTTTTCGTCCCTTTCAGTAAACTCCCTCGGTTCCTTAAAGATACCGATTATAAGGCCGAGGTATTCATTTTTACTGACGAGCGGAATAATAGCAACGGCATTGATATCAGAAAGCCACAAAAACATTTGAGAGATGAGGGACGCATCCGTAATTATAATCGGCTCATTTTTCTTAAACGCCTCTTTTACTGGCTCCGCCCTATCATCAGGAACCTCTGTCCTGAAAATTGGGATTGTCGCATGAGGCAGGCCATAGCACTGTGAGGGGCTGAATCTCTTTGTATCCCTGTCCCAGATATATGAGAGGCAGATGCTGCAATTCATAATCTTATGGCCGCATGATACAACCTGCTCCATCAACTTATCCATATCGCTTGTGTGGGCGATGGCATCTGCAATCATGAGTAGGTGGGTGGTTATCTCAATCTCATCCTTTAGCCCTTCTAATGCCCTTTCCTTTTCCTCTGTTGACTGGTTTGCGTCCTCCAGCATAAAGAGCATGGCACGACGCTCTTCCTCGAGATCCACATCCCGCTCCACTGCCAATTTTTTCAGTTCCGACAGTTCTTTTTCTTTCTTCTCGAGCTCAGACTTTAAAAGCTCGAGTTCGGAGTTTAGACTTTGGAGTTCTATATCTTTTTCATTCATGTTTTATACTTATTTTCTGGATTCCCACTTTCGTAGGAATAACATAAATAAAGAATTGTCATTCCTGTGAAAACAGGAATCCAGTGACTTCCATCTCTGGATTCCGCATCCCCCGATAAATGATTTCGAGGGCAGGCAAGTGCGGAATGACGAATTGACTTTAAGACTGTCAAACTCCTCACTCCGCACTCCTCATTCCGCACTCCCCAATTTCTTCTCCAGCTCTTCCACCCTTTTCTTAAGCTCCTCCATTCTCAATTCTCTTTTTATTGTTACCTTTCTGAACTGCTCAAGCTCGTCAATCCTCTGTCTGAGCTTCTCCTCGGCCTTTTTGTGCTCCGTAATGTCCCTTACGATACCGGTTGCCTGCCAGTTCCCACCTATATTCATTGCTGAGAGGGACAGTTCTACAGGGAATTCCGTCCCGTCTCTGCGAAGGGCGAAAAGCTCCGTCTTCTTCCCGGCAATAGGCCCGGTCCCGGTCTGGAAGAAGTTCTTCATCCCCTCTCTGGCCTTCTCCCTGTACCTTTCAGGTACAATCAGGGCATGCATGGATTTTCCGGCAACCTCTTCCTCGGAATACCCAAAAATCTCCGCTGCCCTTATGTTCCAAAAGGTTATTGTATCAGGCGCCTCCAGACAGATAATGGCGTTAGGGGCTGTCACCCCAACTGCACGGAACCGCTCCTCGCTCTCCTGCAGCTCCCTCGTCCTCTCCTCAATCCTTTGTTCCAGTGTTGCATAAAAATTATCGAGCTGCGCCGCCATCTCGTTCATAGCATTCGAGATCCCCTCAAATTCGTCTCCTGTCTTTATATCCAACCTTGTCTTGAAGTCACCTTCTGCTATCTTTTCTGCACCTTTATGAATGGTCACTAAAATCTTGTTTAAACGCAAAGAGTATAGCAGGGTGATTGACACACCTCCTATAAGGAGTACCGCAGAGGCAATAGCAAGGATTATAAAACCAAGCCTCATAGCACTGTGATGTTGGCTGAAGGCATCTCTGTAACCCTTCATATGTATCTCCATTAACCTACCGAATTTCTCATTAAGGGGGTATCTCCATTTATAATCCATCTCCTCCATAAGTACAGAAGCCCTTTTATTCCCTACAGGTTTAGGTATAGAAAATATCTTAAGAGATATCATTTTTATATTCTGCCATGTAACCCTGAACTCATTCAGTATTTCAATCTCCTCCTTTTTATGAATAGTATCATTCCCATCCTTGAGATGTGTCTCTTCCACATCTTTTAGTATCCTTTCCACATCCCTTGATACCCTGTGAAAGTCATCTATATACCTCTTGTCTCCTGTAATTATATAGTCATTACCCGGCATTATTGCCCTATCAAGTACGATCTGAAGGTCGTAGGAACGATAAATATCCCTTGAAACGAAATTCAACCTGTTGAGATTTTTTACTGCGAAATTTATTTCATGAATAGTGATCGCTCCAAAGATGGTTATGAAGGGGATTATTAAAGCAAAAAAGTTTCTGAGAAGTTTTCTTCGTATTTTCATATTAAAATGTCTAAATCTATTCCAATGGAATTTCCTGTCATTATCTATATAGAAAACATAAAATCAATGTTTTTTATATTCCCATTCAATATAAGTTATTCCTTAGTCATCATTGAGGTAGTTTGTTAAGTATTTATGTTGACAAAACCCATTCACCATTCTATAATTTCCAAAATATGAAGGTGCTTCAATATACGGTAACCTTTACCCCGGCAGAAGAAGGTGGATACACCGTTACAGCTCCTGCGCTTCCGGGGTGCATCTCCGAAGGCGAAACATATGAAGAAGCCCTCCAAAATATAAAAGAGGCTATCCAGGCATACGTAGAATCCCTGCAGAAAGATGGCCTTCCGATTCCTGAAGAAATATCAGAAAAGGTTAAAATACCTGCATGACCCCCAAGCTTCCGAGGCTTACCGCCAAGGAACTTGTAAGCACCTTGAAGAAGTTTGGTTTTTATGAACATCACAAGAGAGGTAGCCATCTTATCCTCAAACATACTGCTAAAAACTGCAGGGTTTCCGTTCCAATGCATTCCGGCAAGATACTCAAGTTGGGAACCCTCAAATCTATCCTCGAAGAGGCCGGTCTTACTGTCGAAGATATCCTTTAAAATATAGCTAACCTCCCTCACTCGATCTCCCCTTCCCCCGTTGTCCCCTTCTCCTTCTCCATCTTCTCCAACTTATCCCTCAACTCCTTCATCCTCAATTCCCTCTGGATTGTTGCCTTCTTGTACCTCTCAAGCTCCTCAATGCGTTCTGCAAGTTTATCCCTCTCATTCTGAAGCTCCTTTGTTTTTTCTCTTACCTTATCCTCCAGATGTTCATTTAGTAATCTAAGCTCTTCCTCTGCCTTTGCAAGTTCTCTATTCTTTAAGACTGCATTTTCATAGGTGGTAATTAAATAGCTTAATGTCTGTGTACGACTCGAGTGCACCTCATAGTGTTTCCCGTCATATTCAAACTCGATACTTTTTCTGTCAGGCCTGTTCTTGTATCTATCTGGATTTTCGAGTATGGATTTGACCTTTGAAATCAGAAACTCCTCGTGGTAGGGCTTTGTAAGGAAGCTATAAGCCCCTGACTCAAGTCCTTTTATGACTTCGTCAGTATCGGTAAGTTGTGTAAGTAGTACTATTGGCATCTCTGTTAGCTCTTTTATTCGTTTAATCTTTTTGCACATCTCGTATCCGTCCATGACCGGCATCATTATATCGCTTATGATCAGATTGGGTTTGTTCTCTTGTGCCATTGCAAGTCCCTCAGCCCCATTCTCTGCCACCAGCACCTCATATCCTTGCTGGACGAGTGTACGTTTAAGCATCTCAGCCTGGATGGGACTGTCTTCAACCACCAGAATGTGGAATTTAGAATTTGGGTTTTTGGATTCAGAATTCATTCCTTACCTCCATTTATGGTATTTGGAATTCGGATTACGGAGTAAAGAATTAACTTCCGAATTCGTTATTACCATATTAGTCAATATATTGGATATCTCTTCAAGCGGAAGGATATGCTGCGCCCCTCCAAGCTCAATTGCCTGTTTTGGCATTCCAAAGACCACACTGCTTTTCTCATCCTGGGCTATGGTAATCCCTCCTGCCTGTTGAACGGCGAGCATACCCTCTGAACCGTCGCCTCCCATCCCTGTAAGAAGTACAGATATGACATCTTTCCCATAGTGTTGCACGAGGGACCGCATTGTTACAGTTATTGATGGCCTGTGTCCATAAATAGGTGGATCTGTGGAACAGACAAACCTTCCACCGCTGTCAATCTTGAGATGCGTTCCTTCCTGCGGAAAATAAACTGTCCCAGATAACGGAGATTCGACATGCTCTGCAATCCTCACCTTTACCCTGCACTGCTCATTCAGCCACTCCACAAGACCCTTGAGGAACCCCTCGCTTATGTGCTGAATACAGATAACAGGTAATGGAAAATCCGACGGAAGTTCTCTGAGTATTTCATGCAGTGCCTGAGGTCCTCCTGTAGAAGCTCCGATGACTATAATTTTGGGTTTTGAAATTTGGATTGCGGATTTAAATTCCGCAATTCGCATTCCGGATTCTAAAATTTCAGACGTTCTTTCTTTCCTGAATTTTCTAAAGACACGAACACCTGCGATTATCCTGATTTTTGTTACAAGCTCCTTTTTTGCTTTTTCAAACTCTGATTCAAGCCCACCCTTTGGCTTTAACATTACATCAACCGCTCCTGCCTCAAGGAGCTTAAAGACATTTGTAGAGCCCTCCCTGACAGATACACTCAACACAAGTATTGGCATTGGATGTATTCGCATAACCTCTTTTGTAAGTTCAAGCCCGTCCATTACAGGCATATGGAGGTCTGTGCAGAGGACTGCAGGTTTTAATATTGGAATGAGTTTTAGAGCCTCCTTGCCATTCTCAGCGGTCCCTACCACCTCGATATCAGGGGATGTAGAAAGCATCCTCTTAAGAACAGTCAGGGCAATAGGAGAATCATCAACGAGAAGAACACCAATTTTGGATTTTGGATTTTGGATTTTGGATTCTTCTGAAATCATTTATTTTTCTTTTCGCAATCTAAAATCTAAAATTAAATAAGTCTTTTAAGCGTTTCCAACAGCAACTGCTGGTCAAAGGCAGGTTTTGCGATGTATGCATTCGCCCCTGCTTCAAGCCCCTTCTTCCTATCCTCATTCGATGCAAGTGAGGTAACGAGTATTACAGGCAATTCGCTGTACCTCCTGTCCTCGCGGATCTTCTTTGTGAGTGTCAGCCCATCCATATTGGGCATGAGTATATCCGATACTACTGCATCAAAAGGATGGCTACCGAGTTTGTTGAGTGCGTCCACGCCGTCTACAGCTTCAATTACTTCATATCCTGCACCAATGAGTATACGCCTCTCCTGAGTTCTTGTTGTGATGCTGTCCTCTACAAGGAGTATAGATTTTTTCATTTCAATCTCTTCAGAAGGTTTTTCAGTAGGCTGTGGCGCCTCTCTCTTACGCACAGTTTTTATCATATCCTGTGGGCTAAGGACTGTGCATACCTCTCCTGTTCCGAGGATTGTTGAGCCTGATACATTACGAACACGTCTGAGTATTCTGCTTTGAGGTTTAATCACAATCTCCTGTTCATCTATCAGTTCATCAACAATAACGCCGAGTCTATCAGTTCCTACTGAGAGTATAATACAGGGAAGTTTCTCAATTTTAGATTTTGAAATTTGGATTTTGGATTTATCACTCCCATCTCCGAACTCTGAACCATGAACCTCCAACAGTTCCGAGATTTTCGCTACAGATATTGGCTGACCATCAAAGACAATAGTATCACGCCCTTCTATGGTAAAGATATCGTCTTTTGTGATAAAAAGTGATGTCTGAACATACTCAACAGGAACAGTGCATTTCATGCCATTTATTCCAACAATGAGTACACGGATAGTCGCAAGTGTAATGGGAAGTTTAATTCTGAGTGTGCATCCTTCTCCGGCTGTTGATTCCACATGGATATTTCCCTTTAACCCTTCAACATTTGCGCGCACCACATCCAAACCTATACCTCTGCCAGAAACATCAGTTACAACAGGACTTGTGGAAAACCCTGAAACAAAGATGAGATACTGAATCTGTGATGGAGTCATTGCTGAAAGCTCATCTTTAGTGTGGATTTTCTGCCTTAGAGCGGTGTTCTTAATCGTCTCGATGTCCAACCCCTTTCCGTCGTCTTTTACCTCAATAACGACATTTGATGATGTCTGGTATGCCCTGAGAATTATTGAGCCAATACGGGCCTTCCCAATTCTTTCTCGCTCATCGGGCGCCTCAATACCATGGTCAATCGCATTTCTTATCATGTGCATTAAGGGGTCTTTCATGTCCTCAATGATGCGTTTGTCCGCTTTTGTATCTCCACCTTCAATAATAAGCTTTGCATCTTTTAATCTCTCCCTTGCCATATCCCTGACCATTCTTGGAAAGATGCTGAAAATTGTTGACATCGGAAGGAGTCTAATTTTATATACTCCATCCTCTAATTCATCTGCAATGAAGGAGAGCCTTGAACTGTCTTCTCCAATTTTAGATTTTAGATTTTGGAGTTTGGATTTTATCTCCGTACTACGAACTTTCCATTCCGAGCTTTTTTCTAATTCCTCCAATTCTCCCATTATATCTTCAATTTCTTCATTACGGTGGGCTACCCTACCCTTTGTAACACTTAATTCTCCTACCTGTGTCATCAGTGTATCAAGTCTTTTTGTGTCTACACGGACAGTCTCAATTTTAAACTCCCCAATTTTAAGCTTTTCAATCTCAGATTCTTCGATTTCTGATTTTGGAACCTGGACTTTTGATTTCTTTTCTTTCGGAACCTCTTTAACCCCAGAAATAAAATCCAGAACTTCCTTAACATCTACTTCAGACTTTTCTCCTGTTAAAGCCTCTTTTACGAGATTCTTTATAGCATCAAGCCCTTTGTAAAGTCGGTCAATCGTCTCTGATTTAAGCACAGTCTTTCCTTTTGTTGCATTTCCGAGTATATCTTCAATACTATGGGATATATCCTGAATTCCTGTCAGACCGAGCATCCGTGCAGCGCCCTTGAGGCTATGCGCCTCACGAAAAACCTCTTCCAGCAACGGCTGATTCTTAGGCTCCTTCTCAAGACGGAGAAAACCATCTTCTAGCTTCCTGATATGCTCCTCGCTCTCAATCTTAAAGAGGTCTCTTAGTTCTTTGTCTTCTATCATTACACCATTTCCTTCAAACTTTTTGCTGTATCGTTTAATTTCTCTATAACTATCTTTGTCTGGCTGATCCCTGCCACTGTCTCCTTAGCGCCTGTATTGATTGTGTTCATCGCCTCAATTACCTGACTGATTGCTGCTGTCTGCTGCTTTGTATTAAGAAGAACCTGCTGGGCATTCTCATAGACTCTGTTTGCAGCTTCTGCAAGGGAATTAAACAACTCTCCAACCTGTCTCGCAAGCCCTCTTACAACTTCCACTTTCTTTGTGCCTTCTTCCGTTATCATTATTGTTGAATTCGTTGCCTTTTGAATATCTGCTATCAAGATATTTGCCTGTTCTGCTGATTTCTTAGACTGATCTGCAAGTTTCCTTACCTCACTCGCTACAACCGCAAAACCCTTCCCATGCTCGCCTGCCCTCGCAGCCTCCACCGCAGCATTCAAGGCAAGCATTCTCGTCTGTCCTGCAATATCTCCTACAAGACTCGCAATACTCCCTATCTGGCTCGTCTGTTCACCAAGCCTTAATATCTGCCCTTCAACCGCTCCTATTTTGTCCTTAAGACTGTTCATTGCATCAATTGCATCTTTTACAGCCTTTGCTCCTTCCTCTGTCTGGCTCGATGCCTTCTGAGCTACCGCTGCTGCAGATGCTGCCTGCTCGGATGATTGCCTTGACGATGCACCAAGTTTATCAATCGTTACAGTGGTCTCGTTTACCATCGAAGCCTGCTGTGAGGCAGTCCGTTCATGCTGGGTTACAGTGGCTAATATCTCTGTAGAGGTGGTGGACATAGTGTTTGAAGTCTCTTTGAGCACAGATGTGATGTTTCTTGAGAGGAAAAATGCAATAAATACGATAAGCGAAGATAATATTATGCCGGTTATCCCTATGGCTATCTGATTAAACCTTGTTGTCTTCACAAATGTCACTTCTCCTATATTTTTTGTTACAATATCGGTGGCATTATCAAGGATTTCATGAATTTCTTTGCTGGATGGAGCAACAGATCGAAGATAGATAGTCGAAGCAGCCTGCCTGTCACCTTTCTCAAGCATCTTGTTGATCTCAATCGCTGATTTATGCACCTTCTCGTGAGGGGATTCAATCCTGTCAAGGAGTTCCTTAATATAAGGGGCTGTTGCCTCTGCTTCTTTACGACTTTCAGAGTAGTACCATTTTCCAAAATCACATTGACGATGGTCAAGCTGTACATCCGCCCTTTTAACTTTTGTATCAAATAGAGAAATACCCAGGCTCTTCATCCATCTATGATGTTCCATAGAGGCATCGAGGAGTATGCGTCTTACATCCCTGATACTCTCCATTCTTATAGCGCCATTGTAAATCCTTGCAATTCCAGAATAGGCGAGGATGCTTATAATAACAATGGCAGTAATCCCTGTTCCGAAACCAAAGGATATCTTTTTACTTACTGTGAGTTTCATAAAATTTCCACCTTTCAAATTAGGGTTTCAGAATTTGGAATATAATTCCAATATCTGCAATCCCCATTGTTATACCATTTCTTTCAAACTCTTTGCTGTATCGTTTAATTTCTCTATGCCTATCTTTGTCTGGCTTATCCCTGCTGCTGTCTCTTTAGCCCCTGTATTAATGGTGTTCATCGCCTCAATTACCTGGCTGATTGCTGCTGTCTGCTGCTTTGTATTAAGAAGAACCTGCTGGGCATTCTCATAGACACTACCTGCAGCAGTCGAAAGATTATTGAATAACTCACTCACATTCCGGGCAAGTATTGTGATTTCCTCAACTGTCTTTGTCCCTTCCTCTGTCTTCATTATGGTTGAGTTGGTTGCCTTTTGTATCTCCGCTATTAAGACATTTGCCTGCTCCGCTGACTTCTTTGACTGATCTGCCAGCTTCCTTACCTCACTTGCCACAACAGCAAAACCCTTCCCATGCTCATCTGCCCTCGCTGCCTCTACCGCTGCATTTAAGGCAAGCATCCTCGTCTGCCCTGCGATATCTCCAACAAGACTCGCAATATTCCCAATCTGGCTCGTCTGTTCACTAAGCCTTAATATCTGCTCTGCAACCGCTCCTATTTTGTCCTTAAGGCTCTGCATTGAGTCAATTGCCTGCCTTATGGTCTTATCCCCCTCCTCTGTCATTGTTGATGCCTTCTGTGCAAGTGTGGCTGCAGATGCAGCCTGGTCGGATGACTGCCTTGACGATGCACCAAGTTCATCAATCGTTACGGTGGTTTCGTTCACCATTGAAGCCTGCTGTGAAGCAGTCCGTTCATGCTGAGTAACAGTGGCCGATATCTCTGTAGAGGTTGTGGATAGGATTCCAACAGAATTGGAGATAGCCGTTGTGACTATCCTGAATATCGAGACAACATATCCAAAAAGGATTATAAAGGCTGTTAGTCTGATAAAATGCCAGTACCACCACCTCGGATGCCATGGAGGGTCGAAATAGAAGAAAAAGCCTGCAATTCCGAAAAAGAGGGATGCAAGGAAAAACAGGAGGTCTCCCTTATTCCTATTACTTTTGTAACTGATAAAAAACCGTGGAGAGGAAGATATAAAGAAAATTCCTGCTACAATATTTATTGCTATGGCTGTAGCTGTCATCTTGCCTTTAGATATCATTAAAGGTAACTGCTCTGGAAATAAGATTGATAAAAGTCCAAAGATTACGGATGCCACTGCTACTATAGGAGGATAGATTCCTGCCTTTCTATTCCTTTCTCCTTCAGGAAGCCAGGCAAGGGAAAAGAAGAATCCTCCAAAAAGGACTGCTGTGCTGTGAAGCCATACAAATAGGTTCCCAGGTTCGACAGAACCGTGGAAGACATCTACTATACCCATAGAAAGGAGCCCACATGAAACGTAGATACTCTGAGACGCTGATAACCCACCTTTTCTGAGTAGTATTATCATACCAGTCATTATTCCGGCAAATGCACCAAAGACCTCTACAGCCGAATGCAGAGGAACATTGACCCAAGGCTGGCTTTCAAACATAATAACTTCTCCTCTCTTTAATAAAGTTCATAACTTAAAACATAAAGTTTTCCATCTGTCATTCCACATTTTCATGCTTCCTGATTCACAATTAGTTCTTCCCTTTTCAAAATCTTTGATAGATTAAGCAATGTCATCATCCTCCCTCTGTAAGGCGCATTACCTCTGAGATATTCTTCACTTTCTGCAATTATTGCTGAAGGGACATGGATGATTTCTGAGGGTTTCAGATAAACAACATCCAGTATATCGTCAACCACCAATCCAACAAGTAGTTCTTCTACCCCTGCAACTACAATCTTTGGCTTTTCAGTAAATCTATTTAAAGGAAGGTTGAGTATCTCCCTTATATCAATTAATGTTAAGATATTACCCCGGAGATTCATATTTCCTACAATATGTTTAGGGCAGCAGGGTATGGGCGTTACATCCTTTATGTCTGCAACCTCTCTCACAGTTTCAAGCTCTATCCCGAAGAATTCTCCACCGAGACCAATGACAGCAGTGGGCATCAATCCTATCAGGTCTTCACTCACTACAGGCTGCATTAGGCTAATAGAGCGTTTGTGGAACTCAGCTAAGATTCCGGAATTGGGATTTTGGATTTTAGATTCCCATTCGGTTTTGAGATGCTCTTCAACTTCGGGTTCTTCTGTTTCTTTTAAATCCAAATTCCCAAATCCAAAATCCATAATTTTACTGTGGTCTAAAATCATTACGATATCCTCGCCAACTTTTGCCTCACCTGAAATAAGATGGTGTATATGCGGCTTATGAGAAGAAATGCGGACAGTCTCTATATCCTCCAGCAGTATGGTTACCACATCATAGACATCATTGACTATTAACCCTGTCAGGTTTCCTCCCGATTCAAGGACAATAATACTGTCATTAAGGCGGTATCTCTCAGGGGGGTGTCCAAAAAGGATATTGAGGTCAATAACAGGTAATATCTTTCCGTGGAGGTTATAGACCCCTGGGATATACGGAGGTAATTCTTCTACATGCGTAAGCTCAGGGAGATTGTGTATCTCCTTTACAGCTATAGTGTCAATAGCATAGTGAGAACCGTGCAGTGTAAATGTAAGGGATTGGTTCCCCATCATGCCCCCAATTCTCGCAGCTCAAGGTCTGCGAATAATTAAACCTATATAAAAATCATAGTCCTATTTTTCTCTACTGTCTATCATTTTTTTTACATATCTGAGCAACTCTTCTGCATTAATATCCCTGTAAGGCTCAATAACTGCCTCTGGGTGTAATGAACCTATGAGATCAATGGCTGTTAGGCGCATCTTTCTTGCCCTTTCTGAATCATTTTCATTGTCATAAATTGCGCCGAGTTCAAGATAGGCAGGAATAAAGGCAGGATCAAGATATATTACCTTTTTCAATAAGCTCTTTGCCTCATCAATATTACCTTTTGCTTCTACTATATGGGCAAGGAGGAAATAGGGTTTGACCGCTGTGGCATCAATATCTATAGCCTTTTTGCATATCGGAACTGCTCTGTCATATTCTCCAAGGTTTGCATAGGTCTCTGCTAACAAACAACAGGCATTTAAATTATTTGGGTCTCTTTTGATGATATCCTTTACGCTTTCAACAACTGCTGTATAATCACCGGCATCGAGAAGGGTTCGGATTTCGGAGATTAAAGACGGAAGGGTAGTTTTTCCAATTTTGGTCTCTGCTCTTTTTTCTTTTATTGCGAGCCTTAAGGGCGTGGCAATCTCGTCTTTAAAAATTGCTTTTTTACTGCTTTTTGAGATTGCTTCGGCTTCGCCCTGTAACATTTGGTTCAGGCCTTCGCCTCGTAATGACACTTTATTTTCAGAAATCTTCTGATATACCACAGATTCAGGAAATATAATTGGCTGTAAGCCTCTAATCTTCATTGCATGCAGTTCACCGTGTCCTGTTATCAAAAAACCTTTTTCAGAAAGTGTAGCAAGTATTTTTTTTAAAATAATTGCGATAGCTTCGTCGTTAAAATAAATGAATACATTCCTGCAGAGGATAATGTCTATGTCGTGCATATCTGAAGTATAATCAGGGAAAGGATTCTCTTTTAGATTTCCAACCTGGAATTTAACCATCTCTCTAATCCTTGCATCAATTTCCCATTCATCCTTTCGCTTTTGAAAATAACGCCTTTGTATTTCAGGGTTTATCATACGAAAAGACCACTGGCCATATATACCTGCCTTTGCCTTTTCTATTGCCTTATCATTAATGTCCGTTCCGAGGATAAGGGTATTCCAGTCTTTCCTTTGAGGGAGGAGTTCGTGGAGAAGGATTGCGATTGAATATGCCTCTTCTCCTGTAGAACATCCGGCACTCCATAGGCGAAGGGAGCGAATTGATTTTTTATGTTCAATTAGCTCAGGCAGGATCCAGTTTCTGAGCAAAGCAAATTGTCCTTTATCACGGAAGAAATAGGTTTCGCCTGTTGTCAGAAGTCCTGTCAGCGTCCTCCATTCAAGCCTGCTCCTTTTCGAATCCTCAACAAGGAGATAGTAATATTCCTCCTTTGAAGAAAGGTTTAGGTGTCTAACCCTCTCTAAAATTACTTTTTGCCAGTGCTCGCTATCTCCGGAACGCATAAGCAAACCTGTCCGCTTAGATATGACCTCTTCAATGGTATAGAGAGTAATGCTGAGTTTTGGCATTTTATTAGAATATATTATACGATAATCTTCATACGATAATCTTCCATAAACATAGCAACCCTTTAGATTAAAATTCAAAAAACATGCCAAGGATTGAATTTTTGAACTTATTGATTTTAAAGGGTTTTATTCGTAGAATAAAATCAGGGAAGATCGAGAATATTAAAAAGGCTACAGGAATTTTCTTAAAACTAAAAAGACCTTTTATTTTAATTAGTTAAGGATAGTATCCTTTTCACTTCAATATATTATAAAAAGACTACACTTTTTAACGAATATGCAAGAAATTAATTGACAACTTTCAGGAAGTGTTTATGGAATTGCCTATTCAAACAGTGCCTCCGTAAATTCCTCGGCATTAAAATCTCTTAGATCATCTATCTTTTCTCCTATTCCTATCATCTTCACTGGTATTTCGAGTTCTCTGATAATCGCTATTATAATCCCACCTTTTGCAGTCCCGTCGAGCTTGGTAAGGACAATTCCTGTAACACCTATAGCCTCATGGAATATCCTTGCCTGTTCAATCGCATTCTGTCCTGTTGAGGCATCAATTACAAGCAGGACTTCATGCGGAGCACCGGGTAGTTCTTTATCCATTACCCTCTTTATTTTCTTTAACTCTTCCATAAGAGGGGCCTTGGTATGTAATCTACCTGCAGTATCTACTATAACTACATCAGCACCTTTAGCCTTTTCAGACTGGATGGCATCAAAGACAACAGCCCCCGGGTCTGCACCGCTCTTATGTTTTACCACCTTTACCCCTACCCTCTCACCCCATACTGATAACTGTTCTATTGCGGCTGCCCTGAATGTATCCCCTGCAACAAGTAAGACCTCTTTCCCTTCATCTTTAAACCTCTTTGCAAGTTTACCTATGGTTGTTGTCTTACCATTACCATTCACACCTACAACCATAATGACCGCAGGTTTATGACCATTGGTTAGTAGAGATGCCTCTCCTTTTTTGAGGATATTGAATATCTCACCCTTCAGGGTCTCCCTTAGATTTACAGGGTCAGTCCTTTCTATGATACCAATAATCTCTTTACTTGCCTTCACCCCTAAATCTGATGTGATGAGTATCTCTTCCATGTCTTCAAGAGCCTGTGCATCTATCCTCCCACCAAATACTCCTTCGATTCTTTCTGTAAGGTTTCTGCGGGTTTTAAGAAGTCCATCTTTAAGTTTGCCTAATACGCCTTTTTTATTTTCCATATAAAACAATTTCTTTACTTCGCTTCCTGTCATGCTGAACTCGTTTCAGCATCTATTGATTCTGAACCAAGTTCAGAATGACAAAAATTTATATTATTACGGTTCATCTGAAAACCTGAAAAATCAAAAGTGTAATGATTGCCCCTAATAGTGCACCCAGGATCGCTTCCCAGAGTGTATGGACTCCCATTACTATTCTGCTGCGACTAACTAACAGCGCCAGAAACAATGTCAATAACGATATGAGTATGTTTCCTGTAATAAAGGTGATAGATATCCAGATAGAAGAGGCTATGGCAGCATGACCGCTCGGCAGACCTCCCCTCAAAGGAAGTCCCCTGCCTGTATATGCCTTCGTAATAATTACAGCTATTATCACTATTATAAGGGATATAAATGTGATATGTTCGGGTGTCTGTTTAATATGGGGAAGTCCTGCTGTAAGGATGCGGCTGATCTGAGGAAAGAGGATGAGATAACCTATTACTATCGCTCCTGCTGAGGCGAGCAGGACAGCACCAGCTGCTATATCCTTCGCAATCTTTGCAAGGGGATGATACTCCTCCTGAAAGAGGTCTACCATAACCTCCACTGCTGTATTTACCATCTCTGATAAAAGGACAATAATAATAGCCAGGGTAATCGCTATGAATTCCATCTTTGAAAGACCTAATATAAGGCTTATCAGAAGGACTGCTATCGCAGCAAGGAAATGCCATCTCATATACCTCTGGGTCCTCACAACATAAAGGATTCCTTCTATCGCAAGGTTTGCACTTTCGAACCAGTTCTTGGGTTTCATATTATTATTGTCTGTCACTCTGAATTTGATTCTCTACGAGTCTTAGACAGTGTCTCATATAGGTTAGATGCCGAAACAAGTTAGGCATGACACATTACATACGGCTTACAGGATCGTAATAAAACCCTATTATGTGATTATAAGGAGTGAAGCGATGAAGCAATCTCCTTTTCCTTCTTTCTCATTCTTCCCGTTTTAGACACTGTTTCATGTGTATAACCGTATAGATGGAGTATGCTGTGAATAAGAATAGTACCGAGTTCAATATATAGAGTTACTCTTTTTCCCCTCGCCTGTCGAATCACAGCTGGGATAGAAATTACGATATCTCCGAGAACCCCTGGATGGAAATTACTAAATTTTTCTTCCTCTACCGGAAAAGATATGACATCAGTAGTCTTCTTAATTCCCCTGTACTTCGAGTTCAGCTTCTCCATCCTTTTATCATTCACAAAGAGGATGCTCAACTCGGGATCATAGGGAAAGGTCAGTATCTTTAAGATTCTCTTTATCGTCCTTTGTATTCTCGGAAGGTTTACTCTGATTTTCCGCTGCTGATTTCTTATGCGTATCATATGGTCGTTGCGATTCGTTTTCTACAGGAATGCCAATAGTAGGATAGACTATTCTGTGATGAAAAATTCCGGAAAGGATAAGATTAAAGTTTTTTGTAATCTCATCGAGATCCTTTAAGGTCAATTCGCATTCATTTAACTGACCATCTACGAAGATATTCGTTACAATTTTATGAACAAGTGCTGAGATCCTTGCAGGTGTAGGGTCCTGAAGAGCCCTTGATGATGCCTCTACAGCATCCGCAAGCATAACGATTGCCGCTACCTTTGTCTGCGGCTTAGGGCCGGAATATCTGTAATCCTCTTCCGATATAGGTACCATAGAGGAATCCCAGCTATCCTTAGCCTTCTGATAAAAATATGTTATAAGGCTTGTACCATGATGCTGGCGTATTATATCTATAACAACCTCTGGTAGATCCTGACTACTTGCAAGTTCAACACCCTCTTTTATGTGGGATGATAATATAAGACTGCTCATGCTTGGAGTTAATTTATCATGCAGGTTGACTGTTCCCTGGTTTTCGATAAAATATCCTGGTATCTTCATCTTCCCCACATCATGATAGTAAGAACTTACCCGAGCAAGAAGTGGATTCACACCTGTAGCCTCAGCAGCAGCCTCAGATAGATTCCCCACAATAATACTATGATGATATGTGCCGGGGGCTGCCATTAAAAGGTTTCTCATCAAAGGCTGATTAAGATCAAGAAGTTCAAGTAATTTTATATCTGTAGTAATTTTAAAAACAGACTCGAAGAGGGGAAGAAGTCCGGATACCACAATTGCCAGAACAAAACCATTACTCAAACCGAAGAGGAAGTCTAACAGGGCTTTGTATGTAAACAATGTCCCGTTATACAGGTCTATTGCTATTATTGTTAAAAGATTTGCCAGTCCCACAAAAAATCCCGCCCTAAGTATGGCTGATCTTTTACTACAGCGGATGACACTGAAAGAGGCGACAATGCTACCTATAAAAACATATATAGGGAACAATGTCTCAGAGGTAACCCATACACCTGAGAGGAGGCCTATTGTAAAAGAGAAGACAATAGCGAGGTGTATATCAAAGAGCAGGGCAACCAGCATTGCTCCTGACGCAACAGGGATTCCGAAGATAATAGTGGGAGAACCTGCAAATCCGATATAGTCAGCAAAGGCATTTAGAATGACATAGGAAAACTTTGAAAGGAGTATAGTCCCTATTAGAAGGATGCCTAAAAGACCAAGTTTCCGCAAGTCTTTTGTGAGTAAGGGTTTATACCTGTTTATATCCCTGTAGATTATATATATTATGAGGAAACTTATGAGGAAGAGACCAATCCTTACCATCCAGGGTGATAATGTTATTCCCCTTGATAGAAAATCACTACGGAAAGGTTCGGTTTCTGGTGAAAGGATAAGTGAAAGAGAAAGGATGATTGAAAATGCCAGAAGACCTTTCAGGATTTCTACTTTCTTTAGATAGGACCGCCAGAGCTGGATAAGGCTTTTTATATCTTTATTAGCCTGAATCCCCTCTTTTGGAAAAGGAATAACCTTATGATGATTATTCTCCCTCGCCTTTGGAACCCTTTTCATATCTTTCGTAGGCCTTTATAATCTCCTGTACCAGCTTATGTCTTACCACATCCTTCTCTGTAAAGTAGCTAAACCTGATCCCTTTAATATCAGATAGAATCTTCTGGGATTCAATAAGACCGGAGGCCCTTCCTGCAGGGAGGTCTACCTGCGTTATATCGCCTGTAATGACTGTCTTGGAGTTAAAGCCTAAGCGGGTGAGATACATCTTCATCTGCTCTGATGTTGTATTCTGGGCTTCATCCAGGATAATGAAAGAGTCATTAAGGGTTCTGCCTCTCATGAAGGCAAGGGGGGCTATTTCTATAACGCCTTTCTCAAGAAGTTTATTTGCCTTATCCATTTCTATCATATCGAAGAGGGCATCGTAAAGGGGTCTCAGATAAGGATTTACCTTTTCATACATATCCCCTGGCAGGAACCCGAGTTTTTCACCTGCCTCTACCGCAGGTCTGGCAAGGATTATTCTCGCAACCTCTTTTTTAATGAGTGCTGACACTGCCATTGCCATAGCCAGGTAGGTTTTACCAGTTCCAGCAGGCCCTATCCCGATTACAATATCATATTCCCTTATGGCTTCAACATACCTTCTCTGTCCCTCTGTTTTTGGTATTATAAATCTCTTTTTTGATGAGACAGGGATTGCGTTAAGAAACAATTCCCTGATAGGTGCCTTTTTATCTTCAGCAAAGGCTCTTATGGCATACCTGATATCCTCTGGCTCTATAGAAAAACCTTCTGAACCGAGAGAGCTAAGTTCATCGAGTAATTTTCTGGCGCTCTCAACCGCTTCCTCTTCTCCTTCTATGAGTATCTTATTTCCCCTTGCTTTTACCTCAATACCAAAGGCATCTTCGATGAATTTCCTGTTCCTATCCATATCTCCGTAGAGGAACGAAAGGTCTCTTTCATCCTCAACGGTTAATTCTTTCCTGCTCGTATAATCCTCCTTTTTTTAATTAATAAAGTGTTTAAACATAAAGGATTTAAGCTTACTTAACCTGTCCTTTTAATTCTTTTTTCTTATACATTTTATCACAAAATATTGCTGAATTCAATCTAAAATTCCCTTATTGGCAAGTATTATTTTTACTGTGATAGAAATTATGTATATATAAGAAGCTATTCTGTTTTTCTTTCCGTCATTCCTGCGGAAGTCTATGACCCGTGGGTCACGACCCATAGGGCAGGAATCCAGAAAAACTAAAGGAACTGGATTCCCGTTTTCACGAGAATGACAAGCACGGAATTGGAAATGCCTCTTCCTTCATTTTAATACCACAAAGGCTTGAATCTTCTCTTTTACCTTAATTCTCTTAACCTGCTCTTCTGCTTTCTCCCTATCCTTAAACTCTCCTACCCATACTTTATATAGTGTACCTTCACCCTGAATATCTTTAGTCGCTATATAGGCATAGTAACCCTTCTTTTTCAGTTTATCCATTACTTTTTCTGCAATGTCCATCGTTGTATATGCTCCAACTTGCACTGTATAAGTCTTACCTTGAGTTACAGATGCCCCCGAGGAATCTTGGACTTTTTCCTCAACTCCCTTAACCTGATTCTGTGCCTCTGATTTCTTTTTTGAATTTTTGCTTGATTCGAGACCGACAGAATCCTTTTTTCTTTTTGAAGCAAGGGTTTGGTAAAAGGTTAAATCCTTATTCTCTGACCTTTGTTTTCCGTTATCTCTGGAGATGCCTTTAGAGGAATCACCCTTTAGGTCTTCAACCCTGGGTTTTGGTCCTTCTTTTGTCACGAGCCCTTTTTCTTCTGTCTTGGTTCTTGACTCCTGAGCCTTAAGAAAACGGTCTATCTTTTTGGCTTCCATCCTTGTGCCAAGTATAAACCCTGATATAAATATCAGTGCGCCTGAAAAAAGACCTCCGAGAACAAACAGAAAAACCCTTTTCCAGTTTGTTTCAGAACCAGATTCATGTCTTGAATATTGGTGGTTAAGCACTCTTCCTCCGTTGAGAACAAAGAATCAACATTGCATCCCCGTAACTATAAAACCTGTATCCCTTATCTATTGCCTCTTTATAAACTTCCTTTATACATTCAATGCCAGCCAGTCCGGATACAAGCATAAAGAGTGTTGATTTCGGAAGATGAAAATTTGTGATAAGGGCGTCTATCACCTTAAAGTTATAACCTGGGTAGATAAAGAGATCTGTCGAAGACTGTCCAGGAATAACATTTCCTTCTCTATCAGTGGCAGATTCCAAAGCCCTCGCTGTTGTAGTTCCCACAGCTATTATCCTCTTCCCATTTTTCCTCGAACTGTTTATAACATCAGCTGTCTCGAGAGGAATGTTGTAAAATTCATGTCCCATTCTGTGGTATCTTATATCCTCTACCCTTACGGGCATGAAAGTTACTGGCCCTATGTGTAAAGTGATCTTAACTATCTTTACTCCTCTGTTCCTCAGTTTATCAAGTAACGAAACAGTGAAATGAAGACCTGCTGTTGGAGCTGCCAGAGAACCATCATTTTCAGCATATACAGTCTGATACCTTTCCCTGTCAATCCCTGAATATGATTTAGAACCAGAACCATTTCTCTTTATATAGGGCGGTAGTGGAGGAAGCCCTATTTCTCTTAATATTTTATCAATTTCTTTACCATAAAACTCTATCACCTTTTTCCCATTTCCATTCATATACTGAGCAATAAGTGTACCCTCTCCTATTAACAATCTCTGATAGGGTTTAAGCCTTTTATTAACCATTACCTCCCATTTCTGATCTCCCAGATCTTTAATAAGGAGGATATCTACCTTTCCCCCTGTATCTTCTTTTATCGCTTTCAGTCTTGCATTAATGACCTTAGAATCATTTAGTACAATGACATCACCAGGAACAAGGCAATCAACAATATCATAGAAAACCCTGTGTTCAATTCTCCCTTCATTGTCAATTACGAGGAGTCTCGCCTTATCCCTTTGATCAACTGGATACTGTGCGATAATACCTGGAGGAATTTTGTAATCGTAATTACCAAGCCTATTGCACTCTGTTATTCCCAATATCTACACCCCTATAGTAATGTCTCAGTATTTCATTAAAGTTCTTCCCCCTCTCTGCCATTTCCTTTGCACCAAACTGACAGAAACCTACACCATGTCCGGCACCCTTACCAAGAAATTTTACCCCAGCCCCATTTACTACCATCCTGAAATAGGTACTCGGTATTTTGGTATAACCAATAGCCTTTCTGAAGTCATTCCCCCTTATATAAATTTGCTCTCTCGAATTTCCATTATTTACAGATACCTTAAGATAACTTACCCTACCTGTATTTGTTGTTGAGCTTACCTCTAATTTAATAATACTACCTTTAATAACACCTTCTTTCCTTAGGGCTGTCTCTATCTCCCCCACAGTCATCTCCCTTTCCCATGATTGGCTTATCTCTGTACATTCTACGCCCATCAGGTAAGGGGCATCCTTTGCCCAGACATCACCTGAATTCTCTGTACGACCACCGCAGGATGCATGGTAAAATGCCTCTATTGGATTTCCTTCATATGTAAGAATTATATCCCCTGTCTCCATCACAGCAACATTAGTCTTGAATCTCTCACCATCCATACCGTTATATACCTGACTCAGTATAGATGACTCAAGGTCGTATTCCTTACCCTTATTTTCTTTCATATAATATCGTGCATAGGTTCTTGCTACTATTGCCTGTGCCTTTAGTGCTTCCATATCCCATTTATGGTCCATCTCCTGTGGCACAACCCCTTTAAGGTAGTCTTCTATATTCAGGTCGTTAATTATATAAATCCCTTTTTCACCTTTTCTAACCTCAATGCTCCCTCTGTATTTTTTCCCATTCAGTATAAGGTAATCTCCTATAGGTGTTATCTTATAAGGATTGTACTTTATTCTTTCCTTATCTATGTCTATCCTGTTCGAGTTAATACCCTGGGGGAGGTCAAAGCCCCAGGGGGATTCTATAGTTGCTGAAGGTGTGTTTTCCATTATCAGAACTCTTATATTATCCCCTGCCTCTACTTCTCCGGATAGTATAATAATCAGTAATATTAATGCAAAGTAGATTAATTTATTTAGAGATACTCTTGAGATTCCGAAACAAGTTCGGAATGACATAATCCTACCTTTTCTCCCCTTAGTTAAGTCATGCCGAACCTTGCCCTGAAACAAGTTCAGGGTCTCCGATTTCAGCACCTCTTTAGGGCATGTTTGTTTCAGCATCTCGTTCCAGGTCTGTCATCAAGACAGGTTGTATACCTCTTTATTATCCAAGGTATCATTGTTTCATCTTTTAGATAGAAACCAGAAAATAATTGTTAGTAATATGCTTAGTATTATGCTTGTCGTTATAGGTATATAAATGTTAATATTTGTCCTCTCAATCACTATATCACCCGGTAGTCTTCCTATCCATGGAATTCTTCCAGCAAAGAGGAAGAGAATGCCAAGGATTATTATAAAAAGTCCTATGATTATGAGTATTTTACCTAATGGCTGAAACCCCTGCATTTCTAACAACAAGTATGAAGTTCTATATCCTCAGATTTTTCATTCTTGAGCTTATCGCCGTCTTTCCTTTTTAAATATCTTTCCTTCTCACTGTATATACAGCCACAATAATTCTGTTTATATAGACCCATATCTTTTGAGACCCTTCTTCCCTCTTCCCATCCTATCCTGAAGTCATTTTTATAGAAATCGAGACCATAGCCCTTGCTTATATCTTCACCTATCTCAATGATCCCATTAAAATCCTGGTATTTGCTGAACAGCAAGGTTGTGGTAAGGTTTTTGAACCATCTGAGTGAGGCCTCATGAGCAGACGCCTTGAGCCTCATTCCATAACATATTCCACACCTCACTTCTTCCCTATATACAACCTTTCTAAGAAAGGCTTCAAGGTCATAGTTGTCCCTGTAGATTATATTGAGGTCAAGCTTTTCTGCCATTTCCTTTACTGCTCCGAGTCTCATCTTATATTCCTGATAGGGATGTATATTCGGGTTGTACCAGAAGCCTGTAACATCATACCCTTCTTCTCTGAGCACCTTTATCGGATATATGGCACAGTTGGCACAGCATATATGAAGGAAGATATTCATCTAAAAGAGACCTGCCTTTTTCTGCATGCCAAAATGTTCGTATGCAATCCTGGTTGCCATCCTTCCTCTTGAAGTCCTTTCAAGAAAGCCTTCTTGAATAAGATATGGCTCATATACCTCCTCTATGGTATCCTTCTCCTCGCTTATAGAGGCAGAGAGGGTCTCAAGACCGACAGGGCCTCCTTCAAACTTCTCTATGATAGTAAGAAGGAGCCTTCTATCTATTTCATCAAAGCCCTTTTCATCTATCTCGAGTCTTTCTAAGGCCTTCATGGTTATCTCTATGTCTATAATACCATCCCCTTTTACCTGAGCAAAATCCCTCACCCTTCTGAGGAGCCTATTCGCCACTCTCGGCGTCCCCCTCGATCTTTTTGCTATCTCAATTGCACCATCACTTGTGACTTCTATTCCAAGTATCTTAGAAGATCTTTTTATTATCCTCTCTATGTCCTTTGATCCATAGAAATCGAGTCTGTTTATTACTCCGAATCTATCCCTTAAAGGTGACGTAAGAAGTCCTGTCCTCGTTGTTGCCCCAATCAGTGTAAACTTCGGCAGGCTCAGTTTTAAAGATCTTGCACTCGGTCCCTGACCTATTATGATATCAAGCTGGAAATCCTCCATTGCAGGATAAAGTATTTCCTCTACTACTCTGCCGAGCCTGTGTATTTCATCAATGAATAGTATGTCGTGGTTCTGTAGATTTGTAAGGATAGCTGCAAGGTCTCCAGGCCTTTCAAGAACTGGACCTGAGGTTGCCTTGATATTAACACCCAATTCTTTCGCTATGATATGAGCCAGTGTTGTTTTGCCCAACCCTGGAGGTCCACAAAAGAGTACATGATCAAGAGGCTCATTCCTCTGTTTTGTTGCCTGAATAAAAACACTTAGATTATCTTTTATCCTGTCCTGCCCTACAAACTCTTCGAAAGTGGCTGGTCTTAGGTTGATTTCAAAACCGAAATCTTCATCCTTAAGTTTTGATGTTATAACTCTCTCAGAAGGGTTCTCCGAAGGATCCCGTGGAGAGGTTTCAAGTATCTGAGGATTCAGATCTTTACTCTCACCCGACACCTTGAATCCTCGACTCCTTGAATCCTTATTCTCCAACCTTTCACCTTTCATTTTCTATGCAGAATCTTAAGTGCTTCCTTTATCATCTCTTCGACTGATTTGGAATTTAATCCTGAATCTGTTCTGAATTGTTTTAATGCCATCTCTGCGAGAGACCTTTTATAACCTAAATTCACGAGCGCTGAAAGGGCGTCTTCATAATTATTATCTATCCCTTCTGCACTGACCTCAGGTCCTCTTAGAGAACCGATTTTTTCCTTTAATTCAAGGATCAATCTTTCTGCAGTCTTTCTCCCTATACCTGGTATCGCATTTAGAGTAACCAGATTGCCCTCTGAGATCGCCTTCACAAGATCAGACGGAGAAATACCTGAAAGGATGTTAATGGCAAGCTTCGGTCCTATCCCTGTAACACCTATCAGAGAAATAAATATTTCTTTTTCTTCTTTACTGAAGAATCCGTATAGCTGAATTGCATCCTCTTTAAGATGCGTATATATATTAAGCCTTATAGAATCTCCAATATTTGGAAGGAAATAGAAAGAAGATAGGGGTACGAAGATCTGATAACCAATTCCTCCGACATCAATAATAAGATAGTTTGGGGATTTGAATGTGAGATTACCCTCTATTGAGGCAATCATTTACTTCTGTATCTCCTTCATCCTGTGGGCATGGATATGGCATATCGCTAATGCCAGGGCATCAGCCAGGTCAGGAGGATGGGGAATGGACTTAAGTCTTAAAAGAACCTTCACCATATTTTGAACCTGTCTTTTCTCGGCAGTACCATATCCAACTACCGATTTCTTGATCTCGAGGGGACTATATTCAAAAACAGGTATGCCTCTCTTTACAGCTGCGAGGATAGCTACTCCTTTGGCCTCTCCCAATTTAAGAGCCGCACGGACATTTTTTGAAAAGAAGAGATTTTCTATTGCCATGCCATCAGGCTTGTGTTTTTCGATGACCTCTTCGATCCCTTCATAAATTTTCTTAAGCCTATTTGGTAAAGAGATCTTTGAAGAGGACTTAATACCTCCAGATGTGACATAGAAAAGGCTGCTATCCTCTTCTTCTACTATCCCATAGCCACAGTTCAGAGTTCCAGGGTCTATACCGAGTATACGCATTATCACTCCATGTAATTCCGAACGAAGTGAGGAATCTCGAAAGTCCTACCTTCCAACCTTGGATAGTGCCTCATCCGGGATATCAAAATTTGAATAGACATTCTGAACATCTTCGTGATCCTCGATGGCCTCTATCAGACGTGCCATCTGTTCAGCATCTTTTCCGTCGAGTTTAACATAACTCTGTGGAAGCATCGTTATCTCTGCATGGACAACTTCTATCTTACCTTCCAAGAACTTCTTTACCTTTTCGAAATCCTGAGGATCAGTTATAACCTCATAATTCTCCTCTTCTTCAGAAGACTTTACATCCTCTGCTCCTGCATCAAGGGCAAGCGCCATAATAGCCTCTTCATCCACCTTTTCCTTATCAACAAGAATATAGCCTTTTTTATGGAACATCCACGAAACAGAACCTGATTCCCCGGGCTTCCCTCCATGTTTCGTTATAATATGTCTTATTTCCGCAACAGTCCTGTTTTTATTATCTGTCATAATATCTATAAGGATCGCTACACCCCCAGGTCCATAACCTTCATATACTGTCTCTTCGTATGATACACCTGGAAGTTCACCTGTACCTTTCTGGACAGCCCTCTTGATATTATCGAATGGCATATTTGCCTCTCTTGCCTTCTCCATTACCAACCTGAGTCTCGGGTTACCTGCAGGGTCTCCGCCTCCTATTCTGGCTGCTACAGTAAGTTCTTTACTCAGTTTACTGAATATTTTACCCTTCTTGGCATCAACGGCAGCTTTTTTATGTTTAGTGGTTGCCCATTTTGAGTGTCCAGACAATTTTTACTCCCCTCGGATTTTATATTTTCGATCTTTATAAGAATCTACAATCTAAACTATACCATAAAGGATCTTTGTGTCAACTGATCTTTTTCCTGTAATCCTCAATAGCTGACTTTAAGGCCTCCTCGGCAAGTACAGAACAATGGATTTTAACCGGCGGCAATCCTCCCAGGGCATCCGCAACTGCCTTATTAGATATCTCGAGTGCTTCGTCTATGCTTTTTCCTTTTACCAGTTCTGTAACCATTGAGCTTGTAGCAATAGCCGCACCACAACCAAAGGTCTGAAACCTGGCATCAATAATGATATTATTCTTTACCTTTATATAGAGCTCCATTACATCACCGCATACCGGATTCCCTACCTTTCCTATTCCATCAGGGTTCTCCATTTCACCCATATTCCTCGGGTTCCTGAAATGTTCCATTACCTTTTCACTGTACATTGTGAACCCCTATTTATTTAATAACTACTACACATGTGTCATTAAAGCCTATTTCATTATGATCTTCGTCATTAACTCTCAGTTCAACTTTATGTTCTCCTTTTAAAAGTTTCAATCCTTCCAGTTTGAATCTCTTCGACTTACTGGCAATTCTTATCTTCTCTCCATCAAGCCAGAAGTGAATATGGTCTCCCTTTGGACCCTTTACAAATTCATATTCTACTACCAGGTTATTCCCCTTTGTGTCATACTGGCATTTTGTTATCTTGATAGATGTCTCTTCTGCGGAAATAGTTATAGTATGAATAAAGAAACCAATCAATAACATTAACGCAATGTATAAACCTTTTCTCATACTGTTTCCTTTCTTCTTCTAAGATATTCTTTATAAAGCGGAGAGAACCCTCTCATCTTTTTTACCATCTCTGGCATCACCTCGATTATATAATCTATATCTCCATCAGTTGTGTCCCTACCGAGGGAAAATCTTAGCGTACAATGGGCGATCTGTGGAGGCACACCCATTGCTGCGAGAACATAGGAAGGTTCTAATGTAGCCGTTGCACAGGCAGAACCAGTACCCACAGAGATACCGAGGTCATCCAGTGCTAAAACCATACCCTCTCCCTCTACAAACTCGATCGATACATTAAGTGTATTTGGAAGCCTTTTGGTAGGATGTCCGTTAAGCCTTATCCTCTCGATCTTCTCTTTCAGGGCATTGTAAAGATGGTCCCTGAGAAAGGCAAGTCCTTCAGTCTCAATGTTTTTATCTGCTATCTCGGCCGCCTTACCAAAACCAACAATACCAGGCACATTCTCGGTTCCAGGCCTGTAACCTTTCTCTTGATGACCTCCGAAGAGGATTGGCTGTATTCTTGTACCCTTTCTGATATATAAGGCACCTATCCCTTTTGGACCATATATTTTATGTGAGGCGATAGACAGAAGGTTTACCCCAAGATCTTCTACATTAACCTTTATCTTCCCTATACTCTGGACAGCATCGGTATGGAAAGGAATACCCCCATCCTTGGCGATCCTTGCCATATCATTAACAGGTTGGATAGTACCTGTCTCGTTATTAGAATGCATAATAGAAATAATTATTGTATCAGGTCTTATTGCCTTCTTTAATTCTTCTGGATCAACCATACCATAAGAATCAACAGGGAGGTAGGTAATGTCAATACCATCCCTCTCTAAGGACTTACAGGTATTCCATACAGAGTCATGTTCTATCTTTGAGGTTATTATATGATTACCCTTATTCCTATATGCCTTACAGATACCGAAGATCGCAAGATTATTCGCCTCTGTTCCACCACCTGTGAAGACTATCTCTTCTGACTTAGCCCCTATAATACTGGCAACCCTTGTTCTCGCTTCTTCTAATTTAGCCTTTGCCTCTTTTCCGATGCTGTATAAGGTTGAGGGGTTTCCATAAGTAAACTCTAAGGCATTTTCCATTTCTCTGATAACCTCAGGATGGATTGGTGTAGTGGCGTTATTGTCGAGGTATATCTTTAAAGTTTTTTTGACATTATTCAATAATTTTCCTCTTCTTCCTCAGGTCTTTTTTTAAAAGAGATCTCTTCTCTCTCAGGTTCTTCTTCTGGCCCGAGGGCTACATCTCTTACAAAATCAACGCATCTTATCCCTTTTCCGCTTACTGTATATTTCTTGTTGCAGGTACCTCTCCAGGCACATACAGCACATATATCCTTTTTTGCAGCCATTTTAACCTCTCTTTCTGAAATACCAATTCAATGCTGTCCCAATATTTGTTACTATATTATCTTTGCTGTTCAGTATAAATATTCTGTCCTGAATACTGAAGAGTTCTCTCTCCATTCTCTGGATCTCAGGTCTCTTCATCCCATATCTATTTTGAAGTTCAATATCAAACATAGGGACGATCTTATCTTTCATCCTTAGCTCCGTATCCATAAAAAATATTGATATATCAGAATTTATCTCATCTATGCGGTCAAGGAAAGTCCTTATTTCTGTATCATAAATCTGTTTTGGAGGAGAGGACTTAATCTCCATATAAAGGATCTTCCCTTCCATATTAGCAATCAGATCGTAATCCCCTCCCTTAACAGTATTCTTAAACCTCACTCCCCATATCGTTGATGCGACAAACTCCTTCTCTAATATTTTAGAGACAAACCACTCAAGGGTGATTCCAAAACTTTTTATAGGTACCCTGGATAGTGAGAACCTGCCTTCTTTTAAAGCAATTACTATTCCGCACTCGATACAGTAATCAAGGTATTCTCTGGTAACCTCTTCTGTAGAGTAATGGATAAGGTCTTTAACACTAAATCCATGCTGATATTTTATTAGATCCCTGAGAAAAAGTCTGAAGGAATATCTCTTCAGTTTTTCATAAAAGACTTCTTCATAGTCATCTGATGGGACGAGGGTGTCATCCTTCGCCTCCTTTTTAAAGATGACCATCCCCCTTCTCTTTAGCATCTCCTCTACTGGTACAATACTATTTCTGAGTCTTTCTCTTATCCTTCTGAGCTCCTCCTTAAGGACAGCTATCTCCCTTTCCTTTTCTTCGAGTGATCCTTCAAGAGATTTTGCTATAAATTCTGATGAGGATTTTAGTTTCACTCTTCCCTTATCACTTTAAGACTGACCCTTCTATTTCTCGGGCCATCGAATTCACAGAAATATATTGATTGCCATGTCCCAAGAAGGAGCCTTCCTTCTTCTATCAAGATAAATGTTGAAAACCCGAGAAGGGATGCCTTGATATGGGCAGGAGAATTCCCTTCGCTATGGTGGTAACTTCCATCAAAGGGAACAAGTTTCACGAGTTGTTCTTCTATATCCTTTTTCACACTCGGGTCTGCCCCTTCATTAATTGTTATTCCTGCTGTGGTATGTGGAACAAAGAGATAACAAACCCCTTTCTTAATATTGAGCTCATTAATTGCGTTCTGTACATGGTCTGTAATATCAATAAATTCAGTTTTTGCCATTGACTTTATCGGAATCTCTTTAATCATAAAATATTAACCTCAATTAAAATTTAGATGCTTTCCCTTTTTTAGCTTTAAGACCCATTTACAAATTAATACTTTTTTAAATCACCCATATATGATATTAAAACTATCAAACTCCTCTCTATAGTCTTCCCAGTCAATTGATACATTATTAACCTTTGCGCCTGGAGGTCCTTTATGGCACCATTTTATTATATCTTCTATCCTTTCCTTTTCCCCTTCAAAGACCGCTTCAACTTTTCCATCATACCTATTTCTTACCCATCCCTTTAGACCAAACCCTGACGCCTTTTCCTGCATATTTGCCCTGAAAAATACACCCTGTACATAACCTGATATCAGAAGATGTACCCTCACCTTCTCCATATATATAAAATATCTCTTTTTCAACATATAGTCAAGGCTATCCTAAATCAAGATTTAGAAATTTACACTATCCAAAAGACATCGTAGGACAGACGTCTCGGCTGTCATTTTTGATTTCACCTTACAGGTAGTAGACCTTTCTGGACAGGCGAGACGCCTGTCCTACCCGGGTTTGTAACGTCTATTTATGAGTTTACCTTCCTAAAAGAAATATAGAGCCTTTATTAAAGAAGACCCCTGCAACCGCTGCTGTCATGAGGGATGCAAGGGTTGCTGCAAGGAGTGCCCTCAAGCCAACGATTGAGAGGTCTTTAGTTCTCTTTGGCACAAGGGCGGCAGTTCCACCAACAAATATGGCTAATGATGCAACATGTGCAAATCCATTAAGTGCGTATGCGGCAAGGATAGCGGATCTGGGCTCTTTCAGGATATCTGAAGAAAGGAGAGTTGCGAGGTCCTGATAGGACTTTACCTCAGTAAGAATAACCCTTTCACCTATAATCTTTGATATTTCAAATGCATCTGATAAAGGGACACCGATAAGGAGTGTAAAGGGATAAAAAACATATCCCATAAGACTCTCTAATGACCAGTCAACATGAATATCTAAAAGTTTATTTATATTTAACCCTATACCTTTAAAAAAGAAATCTATCAGGGCTACAAGTCCAAGAAAGGCTAAGAGCAGTGCCATTATCCCTATTACCATTTTAACCCCTTCGTTTGCACCATTTATAATCGCCTCTATAATCGTTGACTCTTTTTCATAATGAGGCTTTACATCAATCCCAAGTGTTTCAGGTTTTTCTGTCTCTGGCATGATGAGCTTTGACATAACTATCGCTCCAATTGCAGAAAGTATTGATGCAGAGACAAGATGTCCTGCTATCGTCGGAAACGTAGGTTTAAGGATAAATACATATAATGCAAGGACACTCGATGCCGTTGTTGACATGCCTGCAGCAAGTATTGTGCACAGCTCAGAGCGAGTCATGTTATTCAAATACGGGAGAACCGTAAGGTTTGCCTCGATGCCAACAAATATATTGCTTGAAACACTCAGGGATTCTGCCCCGCTTATCCTCATTAGCCTTGTAAATGCCTTTGAAAAGACTCTGATAAGCCAGGGCATTACCCCTATGAAATAAAGCAGACCCATAAGGCTTGCAAAGAATATGATTGTTGGTAATGCCTGGATTGCAAGAATAAATCCGATAGATTCCTCTCCTGCCTCGTTACTCGTTCCTGGTGGAAGTGCAAGCCTTCCGAAGAGAAACCTTATTCCTGCAGTCGAACTCTCAAGGACTTTAATAACTCCATCGTTAACCATAAGGAATATCTGCGAGCCAGCAGGAACAACAAATATGAACAGGGCAAGCATTAATTGCAATGTCGTACCCCAGAAGATAACCCTCCAGTTGATTATCCTTCTGTTTGTTGAAAGAATCCATGCAAAAGCCATAAGGATAAAAATCCCTGTAAAACTTATGAGGTTATACATCTGTTCTCCTTAATTTAAACTGAGCCTCCCGAAAAGTCTTGTTTTAGTGTCATTCCCGCGAAAGCGGGAATCCAGCCGTCGTCCACCGATAAATAGGGGGAACCATTTAAAAGAACTGGATTCCTGTTTTCACAGGAAACCCTGGATTCCCCGATCAAGTCGGGGAATGACGAATTTGGGACTGTTTTAGGACCCTCTAACTTTTAGGGATTTTATCAAAAAATAGTATAAATTGGAAGACTATATCTGATCGACATAAACTTAAGACATTCTTGACTTTTTCCTTCTATTCTTTTATCTTAATGTTATGTTCGCAAAAGTCCCGCCCTTCTTTCAACAATTTAGGGAATAACAAATGGATAAGGTCGGGAGAAAAAGAAGAAAAATCCAGACAAAGGTTATTGCTTCCATACTTTTGGTTGGAGTTATTCCTGGAATCCTTGTAGTCATCCTTACATATATTAGCGGTATTAATGCCCTCAAGAATTCCATCGGTACTAATTTCCAGGAGATAGCCAAAGAGACTGCAGATAAGGTACATATCCTTTTGAATAAGGAGATCAAGAATGCACAAAGTCTTGCCCTTTCACCTTATATAAGAGAGGCAGTTTTAAAATCTAATACATCCTACGAAGATAAAGATTACAGAAATATCCAAAGCGGACATAACGTCCTTACAGATTACCTCAAAGAATACCAAATAAATTTGATGGGTGAATACAGCTCGCTCCTTATAACAGATAAAAAGAGGTTTATTTTATCTTCCACAAGTTCATCGGATGATCATTTTCAGGGCAAAAAAGACTGGTGGCAGATGGCCTTTAACCATGGGAAAGGCAGGATATTTATCAGTGAGATAGACTACGATGAGAAAGCCCAGACATATTCGATAGCTATTGCTGTACCTATCTTTGACAGAGATAATAAAAAAGTTATAGGAGTTTTAAGGGTACTCCATGATGTAAATGAAATCTTTAAAGCAATCACCAAAATAAAGATCGGTGAAACAGGACACGCCAATCTCGTCGCATCAGATGGAACCCTGATTATATGCCCTATATATCCTCCAAAGAGTCACAAGATAAATGATCAATTGATGCATAAGATAATTTCTGAGAAACCTGGATGGGGAATTGCCTCTGATGATGCCCATGGAGGAAAAAACTCCATCATTGGCTTTGCCCCGGTTATCTTTACCCCTGATTTCGGACCAGATAATTTTGGAGGAATAAAATGGTATGTCTTTGTCAGGGAACTACCTGCTGAAACTTATGCCCCTATGTATGCCCTCCTTAAAAAGACCTCTGTTATGAGTATTGGTCTTATTTTTACACTTTCCATTCTCGGATTTTATTTAGCAAGGAGAATTGCCAGACCAATTAGTATCTTAACCAAAGGAGCCGAACTTATAGGTGATGGTCATTTAGAGCATCGCATAAATATTAAAACTAATGATGAGATCGAACAGTTATCAGACGCATTCAATCAGATGGCTTCAAACCTTACGAAAAAGAGTGATCAGGAAAAGGAGACCTATTTACACCAGCTTAAAGAATCAAAGGACCAATATAAGAGTCTCTTTGACTATGCTGAGGATTCGATGTTGATGCTTGATTTAAAGGGAAGAGTCGTAGCTGTTAATAAACGACAGGAGGAGGTAATAGGTTACTCGAAAGATATCCTCCGGGATCAGAAATTTTCTGAGATCCTCTCAGAAAAGGACAGGAAGATATTTGAAGACCTCTTCAAAAGGACATTGAAAGAAGAAAAGCCTCCTACAGCCGAAATTGAGATTTTTAACCAAGATGGAAATTTGTTAACGATGGAATTGAATCTTAGAGGTATCAAGAGGGGGAATACCATCACCTTTGTCCAGGTCCATCTAAGGGATATTACAAAGAGAAAGATTTTAGAAAAAGAGGTCGCCCTTGAAAGAAATAAGCTTGAAACTATCATCGAAAGTATGGGTGACGGTCTTGATATAGTGGATAAGAACTTCAGGATCCAATTCATGAATGAGAAATTTTTAAATTTGTTCGGTAAGGAATCTATAGGCAGGACCTGCTATGACGTCTATACAGGCAGGGATAGACCATGTAATGAATGTCCTGTTGTTAAGGGCATCGAAAAGATAGGCGTACTTGAAGTTGCCCTTCAGGACAGGACCTTTCTTATCACCCACTCACCATTTAAAAATATAGATGGGACAACTTCAATCCTTGAGATCTTTAAAGATATTACAGAAAGGAAAAAGCTTGAACGCACTATTAAAGAATCAGAGGAACTTTACAAAAACCTTTTTGACCATGCCGTTGATTCGATGTTGATGGTAGATTTGAAGGGAAGGGTTGTTGCTGTCAACAAGAGGCAGGAGGAGGTAATAGGTTATTCAAAAGACACCCTTTTTGTCAAAGATTTTTCTACTATCCTGCCAGAGAAAGACAGGAAAATATTTACAGAACTTTTTGAAAGGGTTCTGGAGGGTGAAAAGCCACCCACTGCTGAGATTGAGATATTAAGTCAGAGAGGTAATCCTCTTACAATGGAGATCGACTTAATGAGTATCAACAGGGGTGAGAGTAGCGCCTTTGTGCTTGTCCATCTCAGGGACATCACCAGCAGAAAAGAACTTGAACAGCAACTCCTGAAGTCTGAAAGGTTCACTGCCCTCAGCCATTTCTGTTCTACCCTTGCCCATGATTTGCGAAATCCCATTATAGGTATTAAGAAAAGGCTTGAAAGCCTTCAGGGGACCATCGAAAGCTCCCATCCAGATACAACGAGGAGGGTATTGGTAGATCTTGTCTCGGGCAGCGAACTCCTTATGGGAATGGTCAATGATGTATTGGATGTATATCAGAATAGCTATAAAGAACTTCCATTAATTATTTCTACTTTTCCTTTTATCGATGCTATAGAAGAGGCAGTTAAACTCTTACAGGTTGAAGCAGAGGAAAAGAAGGTTAGTGTAAACTTACACAAACGTAAACCAATATCAATCCACGGTGATAAAAGGAGATTGCAGAGGGTATTCATAAATCTCCTTGACAACGCAATCAAATTCTCACCTACGGGTGGTAATGTTGATATTAATTTCAACACCATTAAAGAAAACGATTCCAATTACCTCTTGTTTAAAATAGAGGATGAAGGTCCAGGTATTGCTCCACAGGAGATTTCAAGAGTCTTTGAACCCTTTTATAGAAAAGACGGTAGAAAGAATGGCAATACAGGTACTGGCCTTGGCCTTTACTTCTGTAAGATAATTGTAGACACCCATGAAGGCAAAATCTGGGCTGAAAATAGAAAAGAAACAGGGGCTTCTTTCTATATTAAAATTCCCCTCTGAATGGAGAGAAAGAAAATTTCAATAAAAATTCTTATAGTGGATGATCAGAGACTTTTCCGTCAGGGCCTTCGTAGCCTGTTAGAACAGGAAGATGATATGGAAGTGGTAGGTGAAGCTGCTGACGGTCAGGAGGCTTTTACCTTGGTTCAGGAAACCAATCCTGATGTTATCCTCATGGATGTGGAAATGCCAAAACTTGATGGTATTCAGGCATCCCGTACGATCTTAGAGAGATATCCCCATACACATATACTTATGCTTTCTGTTCATAATGAGGATGAAAGGGTTATCTCAGCCATAAGATCTGGTGCAGAGGGTTATATCCTGAAGGACGCAGATCATAAAGAATTTGTTAGGATAATCAGGAGTACCTTCACCGGTGAAAGTATCGCCTCTCCTTTCCTTGCTAATCTTACGCCAAGGATTCTGTTAAAACTCCGCGATCCATCAAAAATGGATGTGGAAATAGAGAATAAAATCGAAGAAAGATTCTCCTTAACGACTCGAGAAAAAGAGATACTGGGAATGCTTCTTAAGGGAAAGAGCAACAAGGAGATTTCGGATCTCCTGTTTGTATCCACAGAAACCGTTAAAACACATCTCCAGAACATTTACAGGAAGCTTGGAGTAAGAAGCAGGATGGAAGTCCTGGCTCTATTCTTGAAAGAAAAGGATTAATATTTTTATATACAGATTACGCCTTCAGGCTCTCCCCATAATCTAACCCAATAATAATATTTTAAGACCAATATCCACCTTTTGGGGGATACATATCCACACTATAAGTGATAAAAACCATTCTTATAGGTAATTTACAAGTATTCCTTTCCTCTGGTATTCTAATAAAGAAAACTGATAAGTCCATTAGATTAATTCTAATAAAAATAAAAAATATTAAGAAAGGAGGTGAATCCGGAGAGGCAGAACCAAAGACATATTCTTTCGCTAAAATATGAGCGTATTAATAAATAAGCTCGATTAAAAGGAGGTTAGGATGTTAGATAGATTTATGAGTATAATAACAACTATTGGAAGGGTTGTACTAATAATATCCCTTTTTATAGTTGGATTCAATTTAACTGCCTATGCAGCAGGCGCAGCCAAAGTAGCTAAGGATCCTTCTGCTGTACCCGCACCTATAAACCGGAAAGATCCCGCAACTGTTAAGATAAAGCTTATTGCTAAGGAAATAACTGCCGAAATCGCTGAAGGAACAACTTATACCTTCTGGACATTTGAGGGTACAGTTCCAGGCCCGATGCTAAGGGTAATGGAAGGTGACACAGTAGAATTTACTCTTGTCAACCCTAAGGAGAGTCAATTTGGCCATAATATAGATTTACATGCAGTTAACGGTCCTGGTGGAGGTGCTAAAGTAACGAATGTTAATCCTGGTGAGACCAAGACCTTTTCATTTAAAGCCCTTAATCCAGGCTCCTATATTTACCATTGTGCATTCAGTCCGCCCTGGCTCCATGTCTCAAATGGAATGTATGGTGGTATTGTAGTTGAACCTAAGGGAGGTCTTCCAAAAGTTGACCGTGAGTTCTATGTTGTACAGGGAGATTGGTATACATCTCCTTCTGGTACCAAGGGACATCTTGATTTCAACCCGGAAAAGGCCGCTGCCGAACATCCGGATTACATCACCTTCAATGGCCATGTAGACGCTTTGACTAAAATCTCTCCCTTAAAAGCCAAGGTCGGTGAGAAGGTTCGACTTTTCTTTGGTGTGGGTGGTCCTAATGTTGGATCTAACTTCCACATTATCGGTGAAATCTTCGATAAAGTTATCACCGGATCGCACAAAACCCCGATCGAGAATGAAGAGACATGGTATGTTCCACCAGGGTCAATGTCTGCGTTTGAATTCAAGCTGGATGTACCTGGGACATATTTGCTTGTAGACCATGCTCTATGGCGGTTGACTAAAGGTGCTGCTGGTGCTTTAGTAGTAACCGGAACGCATGATAAAAAGATCTACAGTCCCCCTGCTCCTTGAGCAAGCCATTAAGGGAATTTAATGTACAGGAAGTCATTCAAAAAAACATTAAAGAAAGGGGCGAGCAATACGCCCCTTTCTTTTTACTTGACATATTTTATATTTATGATATAAATCATATTCATTATTGTATAAATAATTATTATGATGTCTAACATTGCTATTTTAAAATATATCCATATAAAAATTAAAATATATAGGGAAAGGGGGTGAAAGGATATGGCTGAGGAAAAGGATAAAATATCAGCCTGGCAGCTTATGTTTGATGATATCTCACTTCTGTTTCTTTTGGGAATGGTAATACCGACTGTATTATATCTACTATGGGGAGTCATGGAGTATGCAAATGCCCCAATAGCAACAATTACAGGACCATAAATCTTGATGAATATTTAATGGAGGACAAATATGTCAATAATGTCACCTGAAAAATACTGGTGGAAACCAGCTGACTTGCAAGAAAAGATATGGATTACTATAGCAATGTTGTGGTGTTTAGTCCTGACCATCATGATGTTCGGCTGGCACTTTTTTGGTACTCAGAATCCTTCTATTGAGCCTTTGAAAATAACGCCTGAAAACTACAGGACAGTAAGTGAAGCCTTCATTGCGAAGTATAAGGTTGGAGAGGAGGCAGGAATTCCGATTGTTGCACCTCCTGATGGTGCTGATGTATACCTCAGGGCACAGATGTGGAACTGGACTCCTATACTGAAACTTAAAAAAGGCGTAAATTACAAATTCCATATATCGTCTGTTGACCTGATGCATGGATTCTCACTTATGCCTATCGTTATGAACTTTCAGATAGTACCTGGTCATGACAATATATTGAACATGACACCTACATCAACAGGGACATTCCATATACTATGTAACGAGTTCTGTGGAATTGGCCACCATACGATGATAGGCAAGATAATTGTGATTTAGTAAAATATAAGGAGGCAGAATATGTCAAATGAATTGGATGTTAGAACCTGTCCCATAACAGGGAAAAAGGTCTTTAAGAACGCCCAGAACCTTATATGGATAAATGCAGTAACAGCAGTGGTATTTATCCTTATAGGCGGGATAATGGCATTTACAGTCGCAATGACACGCTGGCCTGCTGTTCACCTGCTATCTGCAGATATGTTTTATAGATTTCTTACAGCCCATGGGTTCAATATGCTTATTTTCTGGATCGTGTTTTTTGAAATAGCTGGTCTCTATTTCGGGTCAGCTGTCTTACTCAACTCAAGGCTTGCCGCACCAAGGCTCGCCTGGTTTGCATATATCCTGATGCTTGTGGGAGCGATCATAGTTGACATCATGATATTTACCGGGAAGGCCACCGTCATGTTCACTTCCTATGTACCTTTAAAGGCTGATCCGCTCTATTACGTAGGGGTCATTCTCTTTGCTGTGGGTGCCCTTATTGGATGCGCCATCTTCTTTGGAACACTTGCAGTAGCAAAGGCAGAAAAGACCTATGAGGGTTCTGTCCCGCTTGTAACATTCGGACTTTCCGCAGCAGCTATAATCGCTGTCTGGACCCTTGCCTGTGGGGCAATAATATACATCCCCACATTCCTATGGTCTATCGGATTAATACAGAACTTAGACGCTGCCATGTACAGGCTAATCTTCTGGGGTCTGGGACATGCATCCCAGCAGATTAATGTTACGGCAATGGTCTCTGTCTGGTATCTTCTCGCAACATTGACTGTCGGCGCAAAGCCTGTTAATGAGAAGATATGCAGAAGCGCCTTTGTCCTGTATATACTCTTTATAAATCTTGCACCTGAACATCACCTTTTAACAGACCCGACCCTCTCCCCTTGGCATAAGATGGTCAATACCTCTTATATGATGTATCTTGCGGTACTTGCTAGTATGATTCATGCCCTCGCAATTCCTATGACTGCTGAGGTTGCCCAGAGGAAAAAGGGATATACAAAGGGTATGTTTGAATGGCTAACAAAAGCCCCATGGAACGAACCCGGTTTCCCAGCCATGATCTTTTCGCTTATCCTATTCGGTTTTATTGGTGGGATAACAGGTGTTACTTATGGGACAGAACAGCTATCTATTAAATCACATAACACCTGGGCATTAACCGGACATTACCATGGCACTGTTGTAGGAGGAACTACCCTTGCCTTTATGGGTCTCACCTATTATGTGATTCCCCTTATCTTCAGGAGAAATCTCATAGGTAAAAAATGGGCTACAGCCCAGGTATATATTTACGCTATAGGAATAACTCTCCTCACTATAGGTATGGGCGGTGCAGGAACACTCGGCTCACCGAGGAGACACTGGGATGTCACCTTTGCAGATGCTATTATCCCATTTTCCTTTGACCCTACTGTAATCCTTTTCACTACAATAGCCGCCATAGGTGGCCTCATTGCAGTTACAGGTGGGGCGATATATGTTGGTGTGTCTGTGCTCTCCGTATTCTTTGGAAGGAAGCTGGCTCCAAATGAGGCAAAGTTACTATAAGTTAAATATTATAGTATTGGGATCTATGAAAGGAGGACTGTATGGCAGAAGAGCATGAAAAATTTCCAGCACCAGGTAGCTTTGTTATAGGTATCATCTTCCTAACCATGTTTATTTTGTTCTACTTCTTGAACTGGAAATGGTTATCTATGGTGTGGAATATCGGGAAATAAGGGCTAAACCCTTTCGAGCATTACAGGTAGTTTTTCAGGGGCAGTTTTTATAATAGCACATTATTATAAATTACTGCCCCCATTATAATCTGAGTAGAAAGGCAATAATTTTAGAGAATACCTACCATTCCTTAAATTCCTAATGGTCACCTTATTTCCGTATTTCCGTCATTCCGCACTTGATGCGGAATCCAGTTTTTTGTTTCTCTGGATTGCTGCCCACAGGATCCTTCGGACTGGAGTTTATCTCGTACTTGATACGGGGCAGGAATGACAGCATTCGATTTTATTTTTTAGATACCTCGCATCTTGCTACGTGGAGATTTATTTTTACTATCTTCTTCTGTAATATGATTTTTATCATAGATTTTAGATATTAAGTAATCACTAGTTCCATAAGTAATTGCACCACTTTGGGTAAAATACCTATAGGAGG
>CAKKSD010000005.1:7795-58219 GCA_919902995.1 Thermodesulfovibrionia bacterium | reverse complement strand
TCAGAATACTGGAAAAGTTTACCTTTGTTGAAGTGCCGAGGGATTCTGCAGAAAGAGTTATTGATGCCCTGCAAAAGAGTATGATCGGAGGACGAAAGGTTACTGCGGCGCCGGCAAGACCGAGATAGTTAAGGTGAATTCGCTATATATACCTGACCTCTCTCTTCCCCTTCTCTATTTTCCCTATAATATAAGCCTTCTCACCGAACCGTTTAAGTTTTAAGAGCGTAGAATCTACCTCTTTTTCCGATACGACGAGGATGAAGCCAATTCCCATATTGAATGTCCTGTACATCTCAGGTTCTGAGATATTTCCCTTTTCCTGGATTATATTGAATATAGGATGAATTCTCCAACTGCCTTTCTTTATTAAAGCTGAAAGCCCATTCGGAAGAACCCTCGGAAGGTTTTCTGTTATGCCCCCTCCTGTTATATGGGCCATGCCTTTGATATTAAACTCCTGTAAAAGTTTAAGAACCGTTTTTACATAGATTCTTGTAGGGGTGAGGAGTTCCTCACCCAAAGGTCTTTTGAGTCCTTTTATTCTATCGGTAACTGTATAATTCATTTTTTCAAGAAGAACCTTCCTTACAAGTGAATATCCATTGCTATGGAGCCCGCTTGATGCGAGACCAATTAGGAGATCACCCTGTCTTATATTCGAACCATCAATAATCTTTTTCTTCTCTACGATGCCAACTGCAAAACCTGCAAGGTCATACTCACCATTTCTATAGAAATTCGGCATCTCGGCAGTCTCTCCTCCAAGGAGGGTGCATCCTGCATCTTTGCATCCCTTTACAATACCTTTTATTATTTCAATCGCCTTCTCAGTCCGGAGCTTTCCTGTAGAGAGGTAATCCAAAAAGAAAAGAGGCTCCGCACCATGAACAAGGATATCGTTAACACCCATCGCAACAAGGTCAATTCCTACTGTGTCGTGTCTGTCCATCATGAAGGCTATTTTCAGTTTTGTCCCAACCCCATCGGTGCTTGATACAAGAACAGGATCTTTATATTTTTTAAGATTAATCCTGAATAGACCTCCGAATCCACCAATTCCTCCAATAGCCTCAGGCCTCAGGGTACTCATTACAAGAGGTTTTATTCTCTTCACGAATTCATTGCCTCGATAAATGTCTACGCCTGCTTCTTTATAGGTAATACCTTTTATCGTCATTTTAAAGTTATCATTTAGCATTGAAAATTTAAAATGCTAATTGTTAATTTTGCATTGAGTTACTTTCTTCTCTTTTTAATCTTTCAAGTGATTCCCTTGCAGCTTTCTGTTCAGCCTCCTTTTTTGTTTTACCTATTCCTGTTCCGTAATGGACATCCTTTATGAAGAGCCTTACCTCGAAGATCTTTTTATGGTCAGGGCCTGATTCCCTGGCAACATTGTATTTAGGCAGTATTCCGAACTTTCCCTGACAGTATTCCTGAAGGTCTGTCTTGAAATCATAGGAAATACTCTTTGAAACGGACATCATAATCTCTTCATCAAAATATTTATTTACAAAAGATAAAGCCTCGTTAATGCCACCATCGAGATAGATGGCAGCAATCAATGCCTCGAAAGCATCTGAAAGAAGGGAAGGCTTTTCTCTCCCTCCTGTCATTTCTTCACCTTTTCCGAGAAGGAGATCCTTACCGAGTCCTATCCTCTCTGCAATTCTTGCTAGCGCATTTTCATTAACTATCATTGCTCTAAGTTTGCTCAGATC
Organism: Thermodesulfovibrionia bacterium; assembly: GCA_919902995.1. Classification (GTDB taxonomy): domain Bacteria; phylum Nitrospirota; class Thermodesulfovibrionia; order JACRGW01; family JACRGW01; genus JACRGW01. The sequence continues at coordinate 56,495 of CAKKSD010000005.1, read as the reverse complement.
TCCTTCTGGATAGTCTGGAAATCTCTTTATAAGATAATCGCTGATAATCATGTTAAGGACTGCATCTCCGAGGAATTCAAGACGTTCATTGCTATATAGTAGTTTTTGCTCATTTGAGTAAGACTTATGTGTTAAAGATTCGATGAGGAGATTTTTTTTATGAAAGATATAATGGATTTTTCTTTCTATTTCAGGGGGTATATAAGAATTCTTTCCTGAATCTTGTCCGGAATCTCCAGCTTCAGATTTTAACATCGAGTCTTTAGTCAAATTAACCTTCATAACGCCTTAAGATAAGGCAGGCATTTGTACCTCCAAAGCCAAAGGAATTAGACATGGCAACTTTTGGATTTGTCTTTACGGCTTTATTGGGGACATAATCGATATCACATTCTGGATCAGGGTTATCGAGATTTATTGTTGGTGGGATAATTCCTGTCTTTATTGCGAGTGCAGTGATAACTGCTTCAACACCACCAGCGGCACCAAGTAGATGACCTGTCATAGATTTTGTGGAACTTACCTTGAGTCTATAGGCATGTTCGCCAAAGACAGTCTTTATTGCCTTTGTCTCGAGTTCATCGCCATATTTTGTTGATGTGCCATGGGCATTTATATAATTAATCTCTGAAGGATCTATGCCACTATCCTTTAATGCAATAGCCATACACCTCGCGGCACCTTCACCATTAGGTGAGGGGGATGATATATGGTATGCGTCTCCGCTCATACCGAATCCAATTACCTCTGCATATATCCGTGCACTTCTGCTGAGTGCAGATTCGAGAGATTCAAGGACGATGATTCCTGCACCTTCACCCATGACAAATCCATCCCTATCTTTATCAAATGGACGGCTTGCTCTTTTCGGGTCATGATTGCGGGTGGATAGAGCCTTCATTGAACAGAAACCTCCAATAGCCAGTGGTGTAATGACTGCTTCAGTCCCCCCGGTTATCATGATATCAGCGTCTCCCCTCTGGATTATCCTGAACGACTCGCCTATGGCATGAGTTCCTGCAGCACAAGCAGTAACTGGTGCAGAGTTTGGTCCCTTTGCACCAAACCTTATAGATATCTGACCAGAGGCAAGGTTTATTATTGTCATAGGAATAAAGAATGGAGAAATTCTTTTTGGACCTTTTTCCGTGAGAATAGTATGATAATACTCAATGGCTGCCATTCCGCCCATTCCAGACCCAACGATTACGCCTATTCTTTCTGCATTCTCCTCGCTGATTTTGACTCCTGAATCATCCATAGCTATCTGACTTGCTGCAATGGCTAAATGGGTGAACCGGTCCATCTTTTTTATCTCTTTATGTTCGATCCAATCAGAGGGATTAAAACCCTTAATTTCAGCAGCTATCTGGGCAGGTAAGTCTTTTGGGTCAAAAAGGGTTATTTTTGAAACACCAGAGTCTCCATTACAGAGGGCATCCCAGCTTTTCTCTACACCGATTCCAAGGGGCGTAACAAGACCCAAGCCTGTAATAACAACCCTTCTTTTAGGAATTGACTCCATTTTTTAAAAATCACCCTCAACACCTTTAGGCATGAATATCGAGGGTGATCAGATTAATAGTGAAATAAAATAAATTTAAATCTTTTCTTTAATATAATTAATAGCGTCTTGGACCTTTGCGATCTTTTCTGCATCTTCATCAGGAATCTCGATATGAAACTCCTCCTCAAAAGCCATGACGAGTTCAACGGTATCTAAAGAATCTGCCCCTAAATCATCTATAAATGATGCCTCTGGGGTAACCTCATCTTCATCAATTCCTAATTGTTCCGAGATTATCTTTCTTACTCTTTGTTCGATTGACTTCTCTTCTACTGCCATATTTCAATCACCTCCCAGAATAAAAGTTACAGGTTGAAAGTCGAAAATTAAAAGTTAAACGATGCATTCCTAACTCTTAACTCTAAGCTTACATCTACATATACATCCCTCCGTTTACATGTATAACCTGTCCTGTTATATATCCCGAATCCTTTAATGCAAGAAATCTCACTACATTGGCCACATCATCAGGGCTACCAAATTTCCCGAGAGGGATCTCTTTAAGCATAACATCCTTTACCTGTTCAGGAAGTGCATCGGTCATAGATGTCTGGATAAACCCAGGGGCTATAGCATTAACGGTGATCCCCCTTGCTGCATATTCCTTTGCTACAGTTTTTGTTAATCCAACGATACCTGCCTTGGATGCAACATAATTAACCTGTCCGGGATTACCCATAAAGGCGACTACAGAAGATATATTTATTATTCTACCATATCTCTGTTTAGACATAGTCTTTACAGCAGACCTTGTACATAAAAATGCACCTTTCAGATTTACTTCGATAACCTTATCCCAGTCTTCGTCCTTCATTCGTACAATAAGGGCATCCTTTGTTATACCAGCATTGTTGACTAAGATATCTATCCTGCCGAAGCTCTCGATAGCCTTACGAAAGCCATCTTCAACCTCTTCTGTCTTAGAAACGTCGACCTTAACAGATAGGGCTTTTCTGCCAAGACTATAGATATCCTTAGATACTTCTTCGGCTTTCTCTGAATTAAGCTCAAAGAGTATCATATCAGCGCCATATTTTGCAAGGGTTAAAGATATAGCCTTTCCTATCCCCTGTCCGCCACCTGTTACAAGGGCTATATGACCTTCTAATTCCATAACGCCTCCATTAAGTATTCAAGACTCTTTTTATCTTCCACATTAAAAATCTTTAGTCTATTATCTATCTTTCTTAGAAGACCGGAGAGGACCTTTCCTGGTCCGATCTCTATGAAGATATTTATCCCTGACTCTATGATTTTCCTTATAGATGATTCCCATCGGACTGGTTCGCTTAGTTGTCTTATTAAAGATAATTTTATATCCTCAGAAGAAGTTAAAAATCTGGCATCTGCGTTGTTAACTAAAGGGATATTAAGACTATTTATTTCTAATCCGTCCATCTCTTCTTCTAACCTAGCCCCTGCATAAACCATTAATGGGGAATGAGAAGGGACGCTTACCTGTAACGGAATGACCCTCTTTGCGCCATTTTCCTTGGCTAATCTTGATGCCTCTTGAACCGCTAACTTTTCTCCTGCTATAACAACTTGGCCAGGACAGTTATAATTAGCAGGTGTAACTGTGCCAAAGGTTGAGGCATTTTTGCATATGCTCTCAACAATAGTTGTTTCAAGGCCAAGGATTGCGGCCATCATGCCTTTTCCTTCTGGTATCGCTTCCTGCATAAAAAACCCCCTTTTAACTACCAATCTGAGGGCATCACTGAAATCTATGCCCCCCGAAGCTACAAGTGCAGAATATTCACCCAGGCTATGGCCTGCTACTACAGATGGCCTTATCCCAGTCCCTTCGACGACCTTTAGAGCGGCTATATCTGTAACGAAAACCGAGGGCTGTGTATATTCTGTAAGGTTTAATTTTTCCTCTGGGCCATAAAAACATAATGTTTTAAGATCATACCCTAGAACTTCATTTGCCTTTACATAAAGGTCTCTTACTTCAGGAAAGTTTTCATGTAGATCCTTTCCCATACCCACATATTGTGAACCCTGTCCTGGAAAGATAAAAGCAATTTTCAACTTCTAAACTCCTTTATCTTTTTAGTAAGTGGAGGTATTACTTCAAAAAGATCTCCAACAACTCCATAAGTAGCCACATTAAATATAGGTGCACCTGGGTCTTTGTTTATAGCTATAATTATATCAGAAGATTGCATTCCTACAAGATGTTGGACTGCACCTGAAATGCCACAGGCTATATAAAGTCTCGGCGAGACAGTCCTTCCTGTCTGTCCAATCTGATGTGCATAGGGAATCCATCCTGCATCTACGGCGGCTCTTGATGCACCTATAGCCCCTCCAAAAACATCTGCGAGTTCTTCCAGCAATCTGAAATTCTTTGCTTCGCCAAGACCCCTTCCACCAGCGATTATTATATCTGCATCAGAGATATTTACTATGCTTGTAAGGTCTTTTACAAATTCAAGAGTTTTTGTCCTTAAAGGGATATCTTCCGTGACAGGAACTTTTACGATTTTACCCTTTCTACCACTTTTCGGGATTGGCTTCTTGAATACCTTAGGCCTTACTGTCGCCATCTGTGGCCTTCTATTCGGGCATATTATAACAGCCATAATGTTTCCTCCAAAGGCAGGCCTTTTCTGTAGAAGGGTTCTTCCATTTAGGTCTAGGCTTGTACAATCTGCCGTAAGACCTGTCCTCAATCTCGCTGCTACCTTTGGTATAAATGACCTACCAATAGATGTGGCTCCTGAAAGTAGTATTTCTGGTTTCTCTTTTTCAATAAGTCCGGCAAGTATATGGCCATAGGAATCATCATGAAAATCAGAAAGAAAAGGGTCATCAGCAATAAAGACCTTATCTGCACCGTAGGTTATAAGGATGTCTGCCTCTTTCTCTATTTTACTTCCTATGATAACGGCTGCTAGTTCTGTTGAAAGGGTATCAGCAAGTCGCCTACCTTCTCCTAAGAGTTCTAATGAGACGTCGTGGAGTTTTCCTCTCCTTTGTTCTGCAAATACCCAGACCCCCTTATATTGAGTTAACTCGGAACTCGGAACTCGGAACTCGGAATTTTCAACTATTTCTTCAATTGCCCCCTCAGGGCAGGAGGACAGGCAGGCCTTGCAAAGATTGCACATTTCTGTAATAATCGCCTTATCCTCAATCATCTCTATAGCAGCATAGGGACAGCTGCTGATACATATCTCACAGCCTGTACAGATTTCTCTTTTAACCCTGATCATACTATACCCAACTCTTTAAGTTCTGAAACGAGTTTATCTACCTGTTCTTCCAGATTACCCTGAAGGATTTCCCTTTCTCCTTTTGTTTCAGGGGGGAAGGTCTTTAATACCTGCGTAGGCGAACCCCTGAGACCGATCCTTTCTTCATCAACATTAAGATCATTAGTTGTCCATACAGACACCTGTAGGTTTTTTGCGGCAATCTTTCTTTTAAGGGATGGAGGTCTTGGTTCATTAATTTCCTTAACAACAGTGAAGAGGACAGGAGGCTTAGTCTCAACAACCTCATAGCCTTCATCCATCATTCTATGCACCCTGATACGATCATCCTTTATTTCATCGATCTTTTTCACATAGGTAACAAAGGGTATGCCGAGGTGTTCAGCCATCTCAGGTCCTACCTGTGCTGTATCACCATCAATAGCCTGTTTGCCACAGAGTATGATGTCATAGTAGCCTATTTTTTCTACTGCCTTTGATAATATATATGAAGTTGCTAAAGTATCTGAACCTGCAAAGGCCCTGTCAGAGATAAGGAATACCTCGTCTACCCCCAGAGAAAATGCCTCTCTGAGCGCCTCCATAGCTTGTGGAGGCCCCATTGAAATGGCAGTTACTTTTCCCCCTCCTGTTCTTTCCTTTATCCTTAGCCCCTCTTCTATAGCAAACATATCGAAGGGGTTGATAATAGAAGACACTCCTTCCCTGACAAGGGTATTCGTCTCAGGATTGATCTTTACCTCAGATGTGTCTGGTACCTGCTTTATGCAGACGATGATATTCATACTTCAGGATTCATGATGCAAGATTCACGATGCATGATGTTAATACCTCTTTTATATCATGTATCTTGGATCATGCATCTTGGATCTACATTATTTCTTACCTGCTGCCTCTTTAATGAGAGCCTGACCGATGATATTTCTCTGTATCTGATTTGTACCTTCATAGATCTGAAGGATCTTTGCATCCCTCATCATCTTTTCGGCAGGATATTCCCGCATATATCCGTAACCGCCAAAGATCTGGACTGCATCTGTTGTGACTTTCATCGCAACATCTGAAGCAAACACCTTAGTCATTGCAGACTCCTTTGAATATTCCTTTGTGCCACTGTCTATGAGACGTGCAGTAGAATATACGAGCGCTCTAGCTGCCTCAGTCATTATAGCCATATCTGCTAACATATGCTGGATTGCCTGGAAGGATATTATAGGCTTGCCGAACTGGTACCTCTGCCTTGCATATTTTACTGCCTCATCCAGTGCACCCTGGGCAAGTCCGATACCTTGTGCACCTATACCAACCCTCGAAATATCGAGTGTCCTCATAGCTATTATGAAACCCATTCCTTCTTTAGAGAGAAGGTTTTCCTTAGAGACAGGGCAGTTCTCGAAGACTAGTTCCCTTGTAGAAGATGCCCTAATCCCCATTTTTTTCTCTTTCTTACCGAAGCCGAATCCCGGAGTTCCTTTCTCAACTATGAAAGCTGAAGCACCACGGCTCCCTTTGGTTTTATCGGTTATTGCTATAATGGTATAGATATCTGCTTCACCGCCATTTGTGATCCATTGTTTAGTGCCATTAAGGATATAGTTTTCTCCCTCTTTTTTAGCTGTGGTCTGAATGGCTGCTGCATCACTACCAGCACCTGGCTCGGTAAGACCAAATGCTGCCAACTTCTTTCCTGACGATATATAAGATAAATACCTTTTCTTCTGTTCTTCACTGCCGAAGAGGAGGATAGGATAGGCGGCTAAGGCATTTGCTGCAAAAGTAGTAGAGACACCGAGACAGGCAGCACTTAATTCCTCCACTGCAAGGACAAGCTCGGTACTTCCTCCACCAAAACCACCATACTCCTCAGGGATATAGAGTCCAAATAAATCTGCCTGGGCAAGGAATTTCATGATTTCATGGGGGAATTCTTCTTTTTCATCAAGTTCAGCCCTCGCAGGAACTACCTTTTCTATTGCAATCTTTCTTGTGATGTCGCGGATTGCCTTCTGAGCATCTGTTAAAAAGTAATCCATAAAACCTCCTGTCGTCTTTTTTCGTCATTCCGTGCTTGACACGGAATCCAGAATTTATTAATAGCTCCTTGCCTTCGCAAGACTTCTGGATTCCCGCTTCCGCGGGAATGACGGATAAGCTCTTTTTTCTGGCACATAAGGAAATCCTATAGCAAGCTACAGAAAATCATCAAGTAGGTTAAAATATTATACAACAATATTGAGTTTTGATATTTGAATTTTAAATTTTAGTAAGTCACCATCTTACAAGTGCCGATGCCCAGGTGAGACCACCACCAAAGGCCTCCATCAGTATTAAATCGCCCTCTTTAAGTCTTCCTTCACTCACTGCTTCATCAAGGGCAATTGGGATAGAGGCAGCAGAAGTATTTCCATATCTGTCTATATTTACAAAAACCTTATCCATAGAAAGATCGAGTCTCTTTGCAATTGCCTGTATGATCCTGAGGTTTGCCTGATGCGGAATGAAAAGGTCTATATCAGAGGCGTTAATGTTATTAGATTTTGTGGCTTCGAGCGCAGCTTCTTCAAGGTTTCTAACAGCAATTTTAAAGGTCTCATTACCTTTCATTTTTATATAATGAAGTCCCTTCTCGATGGTTTTCTTTGAGGCAGGGTTTCTCGATCCACCTCCTGGTATAAAAAGAAGGTCTTTCAAGGCACCATCAGAATGGAGGTGGATGGATATTATTCCATGTCTGTTTGTTGAAGACTGTAGTACCGCTGCACCTGCGCCGTCACCGAAGAGGACACAAGTAGTTCTATCGCTCCAGTCAGTTATTCTTGATAGGACTTCAGAACCTACAACAAGGACAAATTTATATGTCCCCTCTTTAATGAACTGATCCGCAATCGAAAGGGCATAGATAAAACCTGAACAGGCTGCAGAGATATCAAAGGCAACCGCCTTACGAGCATTGAGCCTATCCTGGAGAATACAGGCAGTAGAAGGGAAGGCCATGTCGGGTGTTGTAGTTGCGAGGATAATGAGGTCGATGTCCTTTGCTTTAACGCCTGACGCTTTCAGTGCCCTCAGTGATGCCTCATAGGCAAGGTCCGAGGAAGCCTCGTCCTTACCCGCAATACGCCTTTCCCTTATTCCTGTCCTCTCTATAATCCATTCATCAGAAGTATCTACCATATTCTCAAGGTCGAAGTTTGTGAGGACCATTTTCGGGACGTAGGATCCTGTACCGATTATTCTTGTTTTCCTCATGTACTATTTTGATACCCTTCTTATTTTCTTGGGGTGAAAGAGAAAGGCCATCCGTTCACTGATTTTCTCGTTTATTCCACTTTTAGAAAAATTTACTGCTACCCGTATAGCATTCTTTATTGCCTTTGAGGAAGATCTTCCATGGCCTATGATGCAGATACCGTTCACTCCCAGAAGGGGGGCACCTCCGTACTCAGAATAGTCTGTTCTCTTCTTGAAATTTTTAAAGGCAGACTTGAGCAAGAAATATCCGACCTTACCTGATAGTGCATCTGATATCTCTCTCTTCAACATCTTGGATATTGCGTCAGCCAATCCTTCGCTTATCTTTAGTGAGATATTCCCTATGAAACCATCACAGACAATAACATCTGCTTTTCCAGCGAATACATCCTTTCCTTCTACATTCCCTATGAAATTTAGGTCGGTGTCTTTTAAAAGTTTAAATGATTCTCTTGTCAGTTCATTTCCCTTGATATCCTCTTCACCTATACTGAGTAGACCGACCTTAGGTGCGTCTTTGCTGAGAATCTCCTTACAGTAGATATCTCCCATAAGTGCAAACTGGAGAAGGTGAATTGGTTTGCAATCTACCGTTGCACCTACATCAAGCATTATAGAGAGCCCTTTGAGGGTTGGAAGGAATGTGGCTATTGCTGGCCTTTCTACCCCTGGAAGAGGACCAAGGATATAAAGTGCGGTTGCCATAGTTGCCCCTGTATGGCCTGCACTAATAACAGCTGAAGCCTCTCTTCTTTTAACCATCTCTGTAGCTACCCTTATGGAAGAGTCCTTTTTCTTTCTTAAGGGGGCCAAAGGGGAATCATCCATTTCTATGGTCTGTGAGGTATGTCTTAGGCTGAGGGATAGGCCGGTTATATTATATTTTGAGAGCTCTCGGGAAATACTATCCTCGTCACCAACAAGGATAACCTCTATGCCATGTTCCCTTACAGCTTCTACTGCCCCTTCTACGATTGCAAGAGGGGCATGGTCTCCCCCCATGGCATCAATGGCAATCTTCACTTTAAATCTCTTTTACAGTCAGTATCTCGAGGCCTTTGTATGTACCGCAGTTGGGACAGACATGGTGTGGTAACTTGTACTCCCTGCATTGGGGGCATAGAGACAGGAATGGTGCAGAGAGTACCTTATGGGTTCTTCTTTTATCTCTTCTTGATTTTGATATCTTATGTTTTGGATTTCCCATTTTTCAAATTTATCCTTTAAATTTCTTTAAAATAGCAAGTCTCTGATCTATCTCCCTTCTCTCACATGTGCAATGACCTTCGTTTAAGTCCGTTCCACATACAGGACAAAGTCCTTTACATTCAGATGAACATAGAGGTTGCATAGGTAATGATAGCAGGATTTGTTCTTTTATAAGCTCAGTCATATCTATTTTATCACCCTTATAAAAACTTTTGTCGAGATCGTCACTTTTTAGTTCGTATTCCTTCTCCTTTCCCATTTCTTTCAGGGGCATATAATCGATTCTGAAAGAAGAACTAAGAGGATGAGAAAATTCTACAAGACACCTGCTACATTCGAGAACAAGGGTTACCTTAATCTCTCCTGATACAGAAACTATTTCCTCTACTCTGAAGACTTTTAGGGAAATTGATATCTTTCCATCGATATTAATCCCTTCCTGTAAGGATAGGGGGTCTTCTTCATATTGTATGGTTAATCCCTCTTCAGGGATATCGCTGATATTTATATACACCTAATAAAACTTCCTTAAAGGCATAGCGATTATACAGATTCTTTTGTGGCTTGTCAAGGGAATTGAAAGATATCAGATACTATATTATTAACCTAATTTTAATGTACCTGTTCGAAAATATTTCCTTAAAAAAAGGTTGAAAAAATACTGTTCTCTGTTATAATATAATGTGTTTTATGGAGATGTGTAATATATGTGAGAATCAAATTGGGGAATGTACATGTTGTCCTGAATGTGGACATATATACCTTATGGATTTTGGAAAGCCCTATTGTCCTACATGTAAACCAGAACCTAAAGAAATATCGTCTGAAAACGAAAGGAAATTTTCATGGAAGAAAGAAAAAAAATAGAACTGGTTGAGGTGTTTCGTAGAGTGTTAATAAAGATTGATATGTTTTTCCATATAGTGGCGGCTTTATTGTTACTAATCGCCTGTAGTTATATTTTTTATTATGCCACACGTAATATAATGAAGCCATCCCTTGATTCTATGATACATCTCGTAAATGATGTTCTTCTTGCATTGATTATTCTAGAGCTCCTGTGGACTGTTATTCGGTTTCTGAAGAAACAGAGGTTTGTATTGGGGCCGTTTCTTGCTATAGGAGTAATTGCTGCTGTAAGGAGGATACTTTTAATTGAGGCCCAGGCGTCCTTTCTGGAATATGTTCCTGTTGAAAAACTGTATGAGATAGGTTTAAGCGCTATTGTGATCATAATTCTTATGGTTTCATATTATTTATCTGTTAAAGCACAGAAACTTGAACAATAGCCTAAATACGCAAACCTATACAAAACCATGTAGGGCAGGGCTTCAGCCCTGCATTCCTGATAACATAAAGCAAGCCTGTCCGCAGGATCCTGTGGAAAGGCTTGACCTACGAGCGTGAATTTCAACAGGAGGAAAAATCTATGAGTGTTTCAGAGGAATTGCGTAAACAGATAATTTCACAGATGCAGGGAGCGGTGACGCTTAATTTAGCATTCATCGGTATATCGAATAATATTTTTGCTGTATTAAATGAGATGGGAAAGGTAACACCTGATGAACTGGCTGTCAAGACAGCCCTGGACAGTGGTTATCTGGATCGCTGGTGTGATGCTGCTTTTGCATTCGGTCTTCTGTACGAGAGTGATGGGAAATTCAGTCTTACGGATCTTGGCCGTGCATTTATTTCAGATATACCCGGAACTGCGATGCCTTTTTCTGTCCAGTCAGTGCTTTCTGCACATATGTCTGAAAGGGCGGCCACATTAATGAAGACAGGCGAGCGTCCGGGGGAAAGGGTGCTGGCAGAGCGTAAAAGTATTCTATCTTTATTTGGACCCATGCTTGAAGCCATGTTCAGCGGCATTTTTGAACAGCAGATACTTCCAAATGTGCCGGTTTACAAGGAGACAGACCAGAGTGGTGGTATTACTGTTGATCTTGGATGTGGAAACGGATGGTATCTGCGGAAGATTATAGACCGCTTTTCTCATCTTAGAGGGTTCGGCCTTGATAGTTTTGAAGAAAATATTAATCAGGCTACAGAGATTGCACAAAGGGATGGCCTGAGTGATAGACTGAAATTTATGGTAGGTGATATCTACCATTTTTCTGTAAGCGAACCTGTTAATTTAATCGCTATGAACCGTGCCTTGCATCATGTGTGGGATAAGAAAGTGGAGGTATTTCGCATTCTAAAGGAACACCTTAAGACTAGCGGTTCAGCAGTAATCTGGGAACCGAACTGGCCAAATAACCGTTCTGACCTGCGTGACCCTATGAAGCGGGGAATGGCATTTCAAAACTTTGTAGAACATGTTATGGGAAACCATTTCCTCAGGCCTGAGGAAATAGAGGACGAGTTTCATCGGGTCGGTATGAAGACAGAAGTCTATCTTTTTGCCAACGGGAACGAGGCGGTTATTGTTGGAAAGAAGGTATAATCTTTGATAGAATGCAGAACAAGCAGATTTGTTATTCCGTAAATAAAAAAAGTTTAGTATTTTACCATTACTAAGTAAAGACCATGAGGCGGAGCTGTAGGACCAGCCTTTCCCCTGTCTCTTGCCTGAATTATCTCTTCCATCTTCTCAGAGCCGAATCTGCCCCTTCCTATCTCTATTAATGTTCCTACGATATTCCTTGCCATATGATGGAGAAAAGCAGTTGCCTCAATTGTTATATTTATAATATTTCCTCTTGTTGAATAAGAAACCCAGGGGATCTTCGCCATTATTTCATTGCTAATTATGACATCTATGATTCTTCTTATAGGTCTTTTAGCACTACAGGAAGACGCACGAAAAGAGGAGAAATCGTGCTCTCCTAAAATGGCGGAAGAGGCCCTTTTCATTCTATCTAAATCCAATGGAAATGGAATATGATATGCGTAATTCCTGAGAAAGGCAGATCGGTAGTCCTGATTAAGAATTACATATGAATAAACTTTGCTCTTAGCATCAAATCTCGAGTGAAATGTAGTTTCTACATCTTCAGATTTTAGTACAGTTATATCTTCAGGTAACAATGAGTTAAGAGCCCTTTTCCATGCTGGTCCTTCCATGTTACTTTCTGTCTTGAAGTTTGCTACCTGACCTAATGCATGTACTCCGGAGTCTGTCCTTCCAGAGGAAATGAGTGTCACTCTTTCCCTGGATACTCTTAATATACTGTCATAGAGGATTTTCTGGATTGACCTATGAGGTCCTCTCTGGATTTGCCACCCTGAATAATTGGTCCCATCATATTCAAGAGTAAGTTTTATATTTTTCATACCCCTTTAATATCATGGCAGTAGTAATTTCTTCAGCCCTGCGGAAGGTATTTGTGAAAAGAGGAGAGAGGAAAAGAGCCGCGGTCTTTATTCTCTTGCTATAGCTTCCAAGATAGGCTCCTTTTAAAGATAGTGCCTTGAAAGTTCTATCAGCCTCTTCTAAAAGTATAGGAATAAATCTCACTGACAGAGAGACCATAAGTGAGAATTCATGTACTGGAAATCCAAGTTTTCTGAAAGGTTTTAAGAACCATCCAATAGACACAATAATTTCCCTAGGAGAAGTAGTAAATGTAAAGAGAGAAGCCAAAAGTATCATAATTATAAGTTTAAGAATTAATAGTGAACTTGAACTTATTCCTTCGAGGGTTATACCAAAAGAGTTAGTGCCTGAGATAAATTCTCCAGGGGTGAAGAAGAGGTTAAGGAGGCCTGTGAGGAGGAAAAGCCATACAAAAGGTAGAAGGGTCTTAAAGATAGAGGATATGGGAAGACGGGCTCTCTGGAGGCATATAAGTGTTATGCCGAGAGGTATTAAGGACATATTTAAGTTATTTATGAGGTTAAGACTAAACAACAGGGAAAGAAGGAATAGAAACTTTATTCTTGAATCAATGCGGTGAATAACTGAATCCTTAGGTATGTAGTTTCCGAGAACTATTTTGGATTTCAAATCCAATTAAGATTCTCCTCATAAAATAAGAAATGGCACACAAGAATTAATGACTAAAATGTCTTATCTCTTCTTTCCAAGGTTTCGCCTGATGTTGTTTTTGTAAAAGGCGCATTCTTAGAAGACAGATAATTCTTTATTCCGGACAAGAGTGCCTCAGCAATTTTCTGCCGGTAAAGATCATCGGCAAGTCTCTTTTCTTCATCACGATTACTGATAAAAGAAACCTCTGCAAGAATGCTCGGCATCTTTGCACCTACTAATACATAAAAAAGAGCCTGCTTTACTCCAAGATTTGTTATATGATAAGACTGATTCAGCTTTTCTATCATTGAGAACTGGACCATGTGGGCGAATCTCAAGGATTCATCACGTTTGTTGTCCCTTTCAAGATCACCAAAGGTCTTTTCAAGATCGCCCTGGAATTCCCTCTGGAATTCCTTTTGTCTTTTTAGAGAAATAGCATTCTCTCTGGCAGCTACTCTGTTTGCCTCTTCATCGGTAGTATAGTTTAGGAGATATGTTTCTACTCCCCTGGCATTTCGGTTTGGGCTTGCATTGGTATGGATAGATAAAAAGAGATCGGCCTCTTTCATATTGGCTATAGCCGTTCTTTCATGAAGGGGGATAAATATATCACTGTCTCTTGTGAGAATTACTTCGATATCCATTTCCCTTTTGATCAGGGTTCTTAATTTCTTTGATATATCAAGGACTACATCTTTTTCCTCAAGACCCCTTTTACCTATCGCACCAGGATCATGTCCCCCATGGCCTGGATCTAATACAATCCTCTTTACGCCGTAGAAGGGCGGCTCTTTAGAAATAGGGGGTTCTTGTTTAGCGATGCCTGAGATATCAATTACCAATCTATCAGGATTTTCCATTAAGAAGGACTTAAAGCTTTCTATGCTATTAAGATCAAGAACGACCCGTACAACATCCTGTGAGAACTGACTAATCCTTACAGCCTTTAGTATACCATCGTCAATAGAAATGATCTTCTTCTTAAGTTCTTCACCCATTTTGCTGTTAATGAGATCAAAATATATCCGGTCGGGTTCTTTAATACGATGGTGTTCATATCTAACAGGTCTATCAATGTCAACTACAACCCTGGTATATTTCTTCGTAGAATGATGTCTCAGATCCCTTACGGTTATGAACTTATTCTTCTTCTTTTCAGATTCTATTTCTGAAAACCTGGTACTTGTTTTTTGTGGAACCTCTGTTATTGATTTATTTAAAATGGCAAAAAGATGCACCGTCTTCTTTGATCTCTCTATTGGAGAGGCAGATAGAGCGGTTAAAGAGGCGGTAAAAGCAAGGAAAGAAATTAATATTGCGATTGCCTTTTTAAAGTGGAGTTTCCTCATGTATAAAAGGTTAACCATAAAAAGAGGTTTTTGTCAATATCCTTGACATAACACCCTGAATATGCTAAAAAACCTCATCTTTTTCATTCAGGAAAATCCATGGAGTATAAAGAAGCTGTAGATTACCTCTACAATTTGCAGAGATTCGGGATAAAGTTAGGATTGATTAATACCATCTCTTTGCTTGAGATCGTTGGGAATCCCCACATGCGTTTTAGATCCATTCATATAGCTGGAACTAATGGCAAGGGGTCAACTGCTGCAATGATGGCATCTATCCTCCAGTCCTCAGGCTTAAAGGTTGGACTCTATACCTCGCCCCATCTGGTAAGCTTTACAGAAAGAATAAGAATAAATAATGTTCCTATTTCTGAAGAGAGAGTTGCCTATATAACCTCGACACTCAAATCAAAAATATTAACTCACAACCATCCTTTGCCGACATTTTTTGAATTCACGACTGTTATGGCATTTAAATATTTTGCTGAAGAGAATGTTGATATTGCAGTAGTAGAAGTGGGAATGGGAGGAAGGCTTGATGCTACAAATGTAATAACACCGCTGGTTTCTATAATTACAAATATCAGTTATGACCATCAGGAATTTCTGGGAAAGACCCTGACAGAGATAGCAAGAGAAAAGGCTGGAATAATAAAAAAAGGTATCCCTGTTGTTATGGCAGATAGTTTTCCTGAGGTAAACGGAATTATTGAAGAGCGATGTAAAAATACTGGGTCCAAACTTTATAAATCCGGAAGGGATTTCAGGGTAGAGGAAAGACTCCAGACTCAGGACTCTAGACTCAAAACTCAGGTTTTTGATTATTATGGAATAAAAAAGATATACCAAGGTCTTGAAATCCCTCTGTTAGGTGCGTACCAGATAATGAACGCTTCTCTGTCAATTGCTACAACAGAGATAATCAACAATGAGATCAAGATGGAAGAAAAGGCTGTAAGGGAAGGACTTAGGGATACGATATGGGAAGCAAGGCTCGAGATAATAGGCAGGAATCCTACTATACTCCTCGATGGTGCCCATAATGAAGGAGCCGCGCAATACCTCAGGAAGGCACTGGAAAAGATATTTCTCCCAGAACACGACAGACTTTTTTTAATTGTAGGATTAATGAAAGATAAGGATATAAGAAAATTTCTAAGCGTCCTTGCCCCACTTGCCTGGGAGTTAATAGTGACTGCACCAGATTATGAGAGGGCTGCATCAACCTCATTTCTTGCCATGGAAGCAGAGAGGTATAATCAGAGGGTAAAGGCTATAGGGAAGGTGTCTGATGCACTTGACTATGCTGTCAGCAGGACCTGCAGCAATGACCTTATATGTATTACAGGCTCTCTTTATGCAGTAGGAGAAATTAAAGGTATTGGAAAGAGTATGGAGAGACTGAGGGTATAATTTGAGAGGCATTAAAAAATGGGTAATACTCAGCATTACGATTTTATTCTTTACAGGATCTCCTTTTTTGATTTATGGGGAAGAAAGACTTACCATAGAATCCAAGGAAAAAGAAACTACACCTTTAACTAAAAAAGATGAAAAGGAAGCTGTAAGTCCTATCCTGCCAGTAAAAGAGAAACCTAAAAGCCCAAAGAAACCGGATAAAGAAGCCCCAATAACAATAGAAGCAGATCGTATAGAATACATAAAAGAAACTGATACATATGAGGCTTGGGGGTCAGTAAAAATAACACAGGAAAAGGCGCATTTAGAATCTGATTATGCTACTCTGGATAACATAAGCGGCGATGCATTAGCCGTGGGAAATGTTTGGTATGACGACGGCGAAAGTGTCCTCATAACAGACAGGATTGAAATGAACTTTAATACTAAACTGGGTATTATATACAAAGGGAGAATATTTCACCGCCCGGATAATTACCATATTGAGGGAGAAGAGATAGAAAAAATAGGAGAATCCATCTACGAAATAAAAAAGGGTTCTTTCACAACATGTGATGCCCTTGTCCCACCCTGGAGGTTTAGGGGTAGAGATATGAAAGTTCATCTTGATGAAAATATTACCGGAAAAGATATTGTTTTTTATATTAAAGGTCTGCCATGCCTATATACCCCATACCTTAAGGTACCAATAAAAAAGGAGAGGCATAGTGGCTTTCTTTTACCCAGGATAGGTTATAGCGATCAGAAAGGATATATTATGCAGAATGCCTATTACTGGGCCATGGCAGACAATATGGATTCAACTTACTATCTCGATTATAGAAGCAAAATAGGTTTTGGCGCCGGGATGGAATACAGATATATATTCAGTAATAATGTAAGGGGGGATATTCATAATTATTTTGTGAGAGATAAGGAATTAAAGAAAGATTTCTGGGAACTGAAATTCAATCATAAACATCCGATAACTAAGACTATTGATGGAAAGGCAAATATCATCTATTTGAGCGAGCCGATTTATTATCAGAGATTCAGTACAATGACCGAAGAAAGAATCCAGAGAGGTCTCGAATCGAATGTTGAGTTGAGCCAGGATTGGTCAGCGAGCAGGCTCTATGTACGTGGTCAGTACAAACAAAACCTTGTTCAAAGCAATGCCGATACCTTACAGAGGCTTCCAGAGATTGGGTATAACATTACGACTTATAAATTTGGAGAGTTGCCGATTTATTTTGGTTTAGAATCTACAGATGTAAATTTCTGGAGGAAGGTCGGGCAAGAAGGGCAGAGGTTAAACATATATCCCCAGATTTCTTCATCTCTGAATCTCGGAAGAGGTTTTGTCTTTTCTCCGAGGGCAGGCTTCAGGGAAAGGGTATATTTGATTGAAGATCAAAAAACCGATAAAGGAATTTATGATTTTGGAACAACGATAGGGACAAAGATATTCAGGATATTGGAAGTTGATGGAATCGGTGGAATGAGCAGGATGAAACACGCTATAGAACCTTCTTTAAGCTACGCCTTTGTTCCAGAAGTGAACCAAGATAATTTACCAAAATTTGATGAGTACGATAGCATACAAAAAACCAATAAGGTGACCTATTCATTAACCAACCGTCTTATTGGAAAATTTGTCGAAGGTGAGAAAAAAAGAACCTTTGAGTTTTTTACATTAAAACTGAGTCAGGACTATGACTTTAATAGCTTGAAAAATAAACAAAAACCACTTACCGATATATTGACAGAGGCTACCTTCAGAACTCCTCACTTTTTATCATTAAACCTAAGTTCGGCTTATAATCCTTATGTAGGTTATATGACCTCTCTCAATTCGAGTATTAAAATCATGGGTAATTCACGTTGGCATGTATCGATTGACGAGACATATACGAAGTCAACTTCGACTAAAGAAAAGACTTTGTTTTTTACCTCTGAAGGAAGCCTTAAGTTGTCTAAATCAATAGACCTTTTTGGAAAGATATGGTATGATGGCAAACAAAAAAAGGTTATGGAGTCTGATATAACAGGGACATATACTTCTCAATGTTGGGCATTCACTTTAATTTTTATCAATAAACCAGAAGAGAAACAATTCCTTATGTCTATTGATCTAAAAGGACTGGGGACTGTGAAACTACCTTCGTTTTCTCAGAGAGCGATATGAAAGGTTTGATTCTTAGCGGAGGCAAAGGGACACGACTTAGACCTATAACATATACGAGCGCTAAGCAACTTATCCCTATAGCTAATAAACCGATTCTCTTCTATTGTATAGAGGCACTAAAGGAAGCCGGTATCAAAGATATAGGAATAGTTGTTGGGGATACAAAGGAAGATGTTATGAATGCTGTAGGAAACGGCAGTTTATGGGATATAAGTGTAACATATATCGAACAGGAAAAACCTGCCGGTCTTGCTCATGCCGTTTTAATCTCTGAAGATTTTCTTAAAGATGATCCATTCGTAATGTATCTTGGAGATAATCTTATTCTCGGAGGCATAAAGGGATTAGTAAAAGAGTTTATGGAGACATCCCCTAATTGTCATATCCTTCTTTCCAAGGTTCCAAATCCAAGTCAGTTCGGAGTAGCAGAACTTCATAATGGTAAGATAGTTAAGTTGGTGGAGAAACCGGAGAAACCGAAGAGCGACTTAGCCCTGGTTGGTGTATATATGTTCGATTCCTATATATTTGATGCAGTAAAAAATATAAAGCCTTCATGGAGGGACGAATTAGAGATTACTGATGCTATCCAGTATTTGATTGATAAAGGATATAATGTACAACCCCATATGGTAAAAGGCTGGTGGAAAGATACAGGACGGCTTGACGATCTTCTTGAGGCAAATAAAATGGTTCTTGATACAATTGCTACAAGGATTGAAGGTTTAGTGGATGATGAGTCAAGGGTGGATTTGAAGGTGGTTATAGAAAAGGGCGCTGAAATCATTAAGAGTACAATCAGGGGACCAGTAATAATAGGGAAAAACTCAAAGATTATAAATTCCTTTATCGGTCCCTTCACCTCCATAGGTAACAAAGTCACAGTAAAAGGAAGCGAAGTGGAACATAGCATTATACTGGACGGTAGCTCAATTACAGATATTAGACATAGAATAGAAGATAGCCTTATCGGAAAGGATGTGGAGGTTTCTAAATCTCCACTGAAGCCAAAGGCGTATAGATTTATGCTTGGAGATCACAGTAAGGTAGGGGTGCTGTAGAATGATAGACGGTGTAAAGATGAAAAAACTAAAAATCATTCCTGACGAGAGGGGAAGACTTATGGAGATACTGAGGACAGACGAAGAAATCTTCATTAAGTTTGGACAGGTTTATATGACTACGCTTTATCCCTCTGTTGTAAAAGGCTGGCATTATCATAAGAATCAGGTGGACAATTTTGTCTGTGTAAAGGGTATGGTAAAACTTGTCCTCTATGACTCCAGAGAAAAATCGATTACAAAGGGGGAATTGAATGAGTTCTTTATAGGTGAACATAACCCCATTTTGATTCAGATACCTGCCTATGTATTTCACGGGTTCAAATGTATAAGTGAAACTGAATCGATAGTGATAAACTGCCCAACAGAAGCATATGATTATACTGAACCTGATGAATTCAGAGTCGATCCACACAGTAATGAAATTCCATATCAATGGGAAAGAAAAGATGGATAATATCAATTTTGGATGTAAGATTGAGGATCGCAAATTTGAAATCCAAAATCTAAAATACGAAATCCGCCCTTTGGATCGGGTCTTCTATAATTAAAAATGAAGCTGTTGATCACGGGTGGGTGCGGATTTATTGGATCAAACTTTATAAGATATATCCTTAAAAAATATCCCCATTATAAGATTATAAATCTGGATTCATTGACATATGCAGGAAATCTTGAGAGCCTTGAGGATGTATCAAAAAATCCAAATTATACTTTTATAAAGGGTGATATTTCAGATTGTAACCTGGTAATGGAACTGATAGACAGTTGCGAAGGTGTATTAAACTTTGCTGCTGAAACACATGTGGATAGATCAATCACTGATCCTTCAATATTCGTAAGAACCAATGTCTTAGGAACGCAGATCCTACTCGAGGCATCGAGGCGGAAGAATATCCCCCGATTTCTACAGGTATCTACAGATGAGGTCTATGGTTCTATCGAAAAGGGTGCCTTTACTGAAGAGAGCCTACTTTTACCTAATAGCCCTTATGCAGCTTCAAAGGCAGGTGCCGACCACCTCGTAAGGGCATACCACAAAACATACAGGCTTCCAGTTATAATAACACGATCATCTAATAATTTTGGGCCCTATCAGTATCCTGAGAAAATCATACCTCTCTTTATAATGAAGGCCTTTTCCGATGAGAAGTTGCCACTCTACGGAGATGGTCTGAATGTGAGAGACTGGATTTATGTTGAGGACAACTGCACGGCAATAGATTTAGTATTTCACAAAGGAAGAGAAGGTGAGATTTATAACATAGGGGGAGGAAATGAAATGGGGAATATTGAAATAGCAAGAATGATCTTAAAAGAGTTAAAAAGACCGGAGTCATTAATAAGTTATGTCAAAGATAGACCTGGGCATGACAGACGGTATGCGCTGAACCCAAACAAGATTAAAGAGGAATTAGGATGGGAGCCGGCTAACGATTTTGAAAATGCTATTAAAAGGACCATTTATTGGTATAAAGATAATATTAATTGGTGCAAAAAGGTTCTTAATAAATACAGTGAACAATAACAATATTCGGTTCGTTTTGTATCGGTATTGATTATTGTGATTTGGATATGCGTATTCTTATAACAGGTGCAAGGGGAATGCTTGGAATGGACTTGGAGAAAAGGCTTTCTATTAGTAATAATGTGATTGGTGTAGATATAGATGATTTTGATATAACTGATAAAGAAGGAGCGTTGAGGGAGATAAAAAGTATTTCTCCGGACATTGTGATAAATACTGCTGCTTTTACTGATGTGGATGCATGCGAAACCGAAAGATATAAGGCATTTAAAGTAAACAGGGATGGGGTAAGAAATGTGGCGTTAGGATGTAAAGAAACAAGTGCAAAGCTTATACATATAAGTACAGATTATGTTTTTGATGGAGTGAGGAGAGAGCCATATAGAGAAGACGACGAACCTCATTCAATCAACAATTACGGACAATCCAAACTCGAGGGCGAAAGGGAAATTTTAAAACTACATACTTCAGACCCAAGACTCCAGACTCTTATTGTTCGTACATCATGGCTATTTGGTAAAAACGGCAAAAATTTTATAGACACTATTCTGAGACTATCTGACGAAAAGGATGAACTGAGGGTTGTTAATGATCAGGTCGGATCTCCTACATATACAGTTGACCTTTCAGATGCGATAGAAAGTTTGATAAATGTAGGAGCAAAGGGCATAGTCCATTGTAGTAATAGCGGGGAGTGTTCTTGGTATGATTATGCAAAGGAAATTATCAAAATAAAGATGAAAGAGAATATAAATATTATACCAATAACCTCTAAGGACTCAAAAAGACCTGCAACCAGGCCTGCCTATTCCGTATTAAGCAATGAAATGTATTTCCACTTAACAGGTCATAGGATGAGGAATTGGAAGGATGGGCTCTGGGATTACCTGAATGCATGATAGTGTTTAGGCTGAACAAAAATTTATAGTTCAACGCTGACCTTCGAAAAGGAGTATATAATGAACATATGTGTTGTTGGAACAGGTTATGTGGGTTTAGTGACTGGTGCCTGCTTCGCAGAGTTTGGCCTGAAGGTTATTTGTGTTGATAAAGATGTTAAGAAGATTAAAGACCTATCTAATGCAAGAATACCAATATTCGAACCAGGACTTGAGGAACTTGTAAAGAGAAACATTAAAGATGAAAGGCTTTCTTTTAGTACAGATCTTGCTGATGCTGTGAGAAAATCCCTTGCTATACTTATTGCTGTAGGGACCCCATCCAGAGAGGATGGTTCAGCCGATCTTTCTTACGTTGAAGCAGTAGCCCAAAGTATAGCTGAGAATATGAATGGGTATAAAATAATAATAACCAAAAGTACAGTACCTGTTGGAACAGGAGAAAGGATAAGGAAAATCATCGGGGAGAAGCAAAAAGAAAAGAATGATTTTGATATCGTTTCTAATCCGGAGTTCCTGAGAGAAGGAGCAGCCATAGAAGATTTCATGCGGCCTAACAGAGTTGTTATTGGTGCTGAAAGCGATCATGCAATCGCTATAATGAAAGATCTTTACAGTCCCCTTTACCTTATTGAAACCCCATTTGTAATCACTGACATAAAGACAGCAGAGATGATAAAGTATGCATCGAATGCATTCTTAGCCACAAAGGTTTCTTTTATTAATGAGATTGCGAATATCTGTGAAAGGGTAGGGGCAGATGTCCATATGGTGGCGAGGGGGATGGGGCTTGATAAAAGAATAGGACCAAAATTCCTTCATCCTGGTCCTGGATATGGAGGTTCCTGTTTCCCCAAAGATACCCAAGCGATTGTAAATATTGCAAAGGAACATACCTATGATTTTGAAATTGTTAAGGCAGTTATAAAGGTGAACGAAAAACAGAGAATGCTAATGGTAGAAAAAATAAAGAAGGCAATTGGAGATCTAAAAGATAAAATGGTAGGGATTCTGGGCCTATCTTTTAAGCCAAATACTGACGATATGAGAGAAGCACCATCGGTATCTATAATAAGAGGCCTTCAGAAAGAAGGAGCAAAGATCAGAGCCTTTGATCCTGCTGCAATGGATGAAGCAAAAAAGTTCCTTAGCGATGTTGAATACTGTAGTGACCCTTATGAAGTAGCTAACAACTCTGATGCATTGGTGATACTTACCGAGTGGAATCAATTTAGAAATCTTGATATCGATAAGATAAGAGATCTTTTGAAAAGACCTATACTCATAGATATGAAGAATATCTATGACCCAAAGAAAATAAAAGCCGCAGGTATTAGGTACACAGGGGTTGGCAGAGAGTAAGCTTTGAATAATAAACAACAAGATTCGAGTGAATAAATTATTATTTAAATCAAAGGAAAGTAAATTTTAATTATTGGCTAATAGAAGTCTATTATGAAAAAAGGAAGGGTTTTGATAACAGGTGGTGCAGGGTTTATTGGATCTCACCTTACAGATAGACTTATCCAAGAAAGTTATGAGGTTATATGCATGGATAATCTCATAACAGGTGATATAGCCAATATCGCACATATTAGAGATGAGAAGTTTTCTTTTATCCACTATGATGTTACTAATTATATATATGTAGAAGGGAAGATTGATTGTATTCTTCATTTTGCCAGTCCTGCAAGCCCGATGGATTATCATTCCTTTCCAATCCAGACTCTTAAGGTAGGTTCTTTAGGTACTCATAAGGCCTTAGGTCTAGCTAAATCTAAAGGTGCAAGGTTCCTCCTGGCGTCAACATCCGAAGTATATGGTGATCCATTGATCCATCCTCAACGTGAAGATTATTGGGGGAATGTAAACCCTGTTGGTCCAAGAGGGGTTTATGATGAAGCCAAGAGGTTTGCTGAAGCCCTTACGATGGCCTATAATCGTTATCATGGAGTTGAAACAAGAATTGCGAGGATATTCAATACCTATGGACAAAGGATGAGACTCAATGATGGGAGGGCTATACCTACATTTATGGTTCAGGCATTAAAAGAAGAAGACATAACAGTCTTCGGGGATGGTACTCAGACAAGGAGTTTTTGTTATATAGATGACATGGTTGATGGTATATACCGCCTTCTTCATTCCGATGTTAATGCACCTGTAAATCTTGGAAATCCTGAAGAGAAGACAGTCCTCGAAATGGCAAAGGACATTATTAGAACGACAAAAAGTAAAAGTAAAATAGTTTTCAAAACCCTCCCTGAGGATGATCCCAAAATAAGACAGCCGGATATTTCTAAGGCGATTGCTCTTTTGGGATGGAGCCCTAAAATTGGTCTTGCAGAGGGACTTCTTAATACTCTCTCTTATTTTGAGAATAAATTGAATAAAGCCAGAAAATCATAAAGACAATATTTAGTACAGAAGAGATAAGACTTTCCTTTTAAGAAATATAAGAAAGATAAGTGTCTGAAAAATGTCTGAGGACCGATTAATTGAGAGGATAAAGATACTATTCAGAATTAATCTCGGAATTAAGAAAAATGAGAGGGTGTTGATCTTTACAGATAAGATAAATCCAGAGGAGAAAATAGCACCTGAAGACAAAAGCAGAAGGGAACGGACTAAAGATCTGGCACGGCTTATTGCAAAGGTTTGCAGGGGATACTGCAAAGAAGTTTTATATATGGAATATAAAGCCCTTATGTCACATGGGACGGAACCTCCTGAAAGGCTATGGAAAATGGCCTTCGGGGATAAGGCTATAGAATCAATGAATAAAATAAGTCTGATGGATCCCATTTTAAATAAGAGAGCGAACAAAGAACAGATCAAAAAGGCAGAAAATATCGTTTCGAAGAACAGGAGGGATGTAGTTGATGTTATAATAGGACTTTCGAATTATTCGACAAGCCACACGAAATTCAGGGATTTATTAACCAGAAGGGCAGGTGCAAGATATGCAAGTATGCCATTGTTTGATTCAGATATGTTTTTCAGATCGATGAATGTTAACTGGAAAGCTCTAGAGAGAAAGACGAAGAATTTAGCTAAAAAGGTTGGAAAGGCTGACCTTATAGAACTCTCTGCCCCAAATGGAACCAGACTATCTTTGAGTAAAGAAGGGAGGAAGGTAGGAGCCGATACAGGTATATTGGTAAGATCTGGTTCTTTCGGCAATCTTCCAGCAGGAGAGGTATATTTTGCCCCTCTAGAGGGGACAGCAGAGGGAAGACTTGTTATTGAATGGGCACCAACCCATAAACTTGAATATCCTGTTACACTTATTGTTAAAAAGGGAAGGGTTGCAGTGGTAAGCGGAGAGGACAGGTACAGAGATGTAATTGAAAAGAAACTAAAAGAGAATGATGATTTCAGAAATATCGCTGAACTTGGGATAGGAACGAACGATAAAGCAACAAGGCCTGATAACATCATTGAATCGGAAAAAATCTCAGGCACAGTCCATATCGCCCTTGGAGATAACAGTTCATTCGGTGGAAAGGTTAGGACGCCTTTCCATCAGGACTTCATATTTTTTAGACCTACTTTAAGATTGATTCACAAGAATAGGGATGAAGAACTAATTCTTGATAAAGGAAGGCGTTTGATATAAATAGAAAGGGCACGGTTTTTTCCCGTGCCCTCTAAATTGATTCTGGATCAATCAGGTTTTAAGTTATTTAAACTGCTACAACTTCCTTTATCTCAGGTATCCTTTCCGTGAGCATTCTTTCTACACCAAGCTTCAATGTATATATTGAACTCGGGCAAACACCACATGCGCCCTGTAGTCTTACCTGAACAATATTGTCTACGACATCCACAAGCTCGATATCTCCACCATCAGCCTGAAGAGATGGTCTTATCATCTCAATTACATCCTGCACCTTGTCTTTGAGTTCCATCACCTTTTCACTCATTTTAAATCACCTCCCTTAATGTAAAACATATAATTATTATACCACATGTACTGCGAGGACTACAAGTTTACTCTTGCTCTTCATTCCCCTTTCAATTCCATCCTCTGCTATGATCATAATACCAGGCTTTAGTTCTATTTCCTCATCGCCTCTTATAAAAGTTCCCTCACCTTCAATACAGTAAAAAAGGCCCATTCCACTTGGATGTGGCGGGATCTCTTGACCATTTTCGAGACAGATTAAAGGAACCTTTGCCTTTTTTGACATATAGAGGATTATGGGCATAAAGTCTGGATTAAACCTCACCTCTTCCTTTATATTTACTACATCTTTCATCTGACTGTTTCTCCTTTTATTAGATTAAAGTATAAATTACTGTTAGAATAAATACAAGTGATAAAGGATGAAATGATATAAATCATATAAATTAAGAAGTCTTGACAATAAGATAAAATATGTGTAAATATATAGTACTTCCTGAATCTTAAAAAGGTAGATTCAAGGATTTAATTAGAAGGAGGTTTACTGGAATGAATGTTTTAAAGACAATGGTTTTGATGGTTGCATTAACACTGCTCCTTGTCTGGGGAGGTGCAGCCTTAGGTGGAAAATCAGGTATGACCATGGCACTTGGGTTTGCCCTCGTAATGAATGTGATCACATACTGGTTCAGCGACAAAATAGTACTCAGGATGTATAAGGCTAAAGAGGTGAATGAGGCAGAGGCCCCTGAGCTATTTAGCATAGTAAGGACTTTAGCCCAGAAGGCGTCAACTCCTATGCCAAAGGTATATATCATTGAGAACGACTCTCCTAATGCCTTTGCAACAGGAAGGAATCCGAGCCATGCTGCTGTTGCTGTAACAACAGGGATCACGAAGATACTTAGCAGGGACGAACTTGCAGGTGTCATAGGACATGAACTTGCACATGTGAAGCACAGGGATATCCTTATAGGGACTGTAGCGGCTACTATTGCTGGCGCTATAAGCTATCTTGCCCAGATGGCACACTGGGCTATGCTTTTTGGCGGAAGAAGCAGTGATGACGATGATAGAGGAGGGAATCCACTTGTTGCCCTTGCGATGATGATTGTAGGGCCGATTGCTGCCCTTCTAATACAGATGGCTATTTCAAGGTCAAGGGAATACTCTGCAGATGAAGGTGGTGCAAGGATTGCAGGAAGTCCCTCTTTCCTCGCGAAGGCACTTAAGAAACTCCATATAGCTTCACAGAGGATTCCTCTCAAGGCAAACCCTGCCACAGCACATATGTTCATCGTTAGTCCACTTTCTGGACGCGGGATTTTTACACTCTTCAGCACCCATCCACCTATGGAAGAGAGGATTGCAAGACTTGAGGCTATGGTGAGGGGATAAAAAAGTTTAATGAGATTAGGGGGGTGGGCTGGAGGCTTGTCCCCCTTTTTTACACCGCACTGTAATAAAACACCATAAGAATTAAGAAGGCGATGCCCTTCGATACTTCTATCCATCCTGTGACCTTTAATTTTACCCTATACATTGTTATTGAAAAGATTACGTTATCTAAGAGTGGTAAAAGTACAAAAGAAGAGGTCTCTAATAAGAAATAAATGAATAAAGAAAGGGTTATATAGAGCATCATTAATATCCTCCATATAAGTCTTTTACTAAGCTGTACCCTGACCTTAAAAACACCAGCAATAAAAAATACTGCAACTCCAATATAGAGGGTTAAATCAACAATCCCCGTGGAGGTGAATTTAGCTATTAATGAGGATAGTGTTAGTGTGGCAAAGCCTGTAATCTCTGTATATATCTTGTGTTCCCCTGCAAAAAAAAGTAATAGGATATATAATACTGGTATTGATGCATAGGGAAGAAGTTTTATTATCGAAAGTCCTTTTAGGGCTGCTAATATAGATAAGCCAAGAAGAACCTGTATTATAAACGCCTTAATGTATTTATTCTGATGTTCTTCACGCTTCCATATAGTGATG
Organism: Thermodesulfovibrionia bacterium; assembly: GCA_919902995.1. Classification (GTDB taxonomy): domain Bacteria; phylum Nitrospirota; class Thermodesulfovibrionia; order JACRGW01; family JACRGW01; genus JACRGW01. The sequence goes on along the minus strand of CAKKSD010000005.1, from coordinate 28,934 downwards.
GCCTGTTTTGAATTTGTAAGGAGTGAAAGCGCCAAAATGGCAGAGATACCTTTAATATATGACCCTTCGCTTACGAAGAGACCTGTAAGGGCAGAGATTAACATTACACTCCAGGACCCGTATTCCTTGAGAATATAATTTTTCAATCTGTAACCTCTTTTTCAGCTTTTTCCTTTAAAACGAAGGAAACTTCCATTAATGAATTTCTGAGAAATAACATTTCCTTGCCTGTTGAATACGACTTCATATAAGAATGGATATCTGCCCTCCATTGCGCTAAACTGGAGGTCGAAGAATCTGAGTATATGAAGATCACCATCATCCTTTTCTTCGATTAGGACAGGAAACCTTGCGAACCAGAGGAAAAACTTCAGCCCTTCAAGCTTTAGGGCCATGTCTGCGAACGGTGAATCAGGAAACTTTACCCAGAACTTATATTCCACATTTTTTGGAGATCTAAATTTCGACTTAAATCTTCCAATATAGGTATCAGGTTTGATAGTTTCAGGGTTTTTATTCTTCAAATCGACAAAACCCTGATAGATCTCTTTTTCTGTATCAATATAGTTAGCCCAGAGGAAAGGAGAAAGTGGCTGAGGCAGTGATGAGATATTGATAGCATTGAGTTTCTGGTTAGATGCAAAATCCTTTGCCAGAGAGATAGCCTTTGAATGGTTATAGGCACACAGGCCTGTATATAAAATGATTGTAAGAAGCGTTAAGATACTTATAGCCTCTCCCCTCTTCTTCCATAGATACGCAATGATAAGTCCTGCAATGAATAACCCCGTATAGTAAAGGTCTATTATAAAGACAAGGTCAAGAGAGAACCTCCTATCAGAGAAAGGATAAAGTAACATAGTGCCGAAGGAGGTCTGGAGGTCGAGGAAGTTATGAGACATTATCCCTAGTATGGCAAGGAGGAAGAATAACCCAAAGGCCTTCTTTTTAGAGAAGCGATTAAAAATTAAAGCAATAAACAAAGCAAGAGGAATCATAAAGAATAACGAGTTCCCGAGACCTCTATGATATTTAAGAAAGGCTTCATCTCCGAAAAACCTAAAGATAATATCTGCGTCTGGTAAAATGGCAGAAATTACGCCTGCAACAGTTCCTGTCTTTCCAAGCCTCTTGCTGAATCCGGCCTTCGCAATTACTGCACCAGCAATACCGTGAGTTATGGTGTCCATTGTTTTTATAGACTCTGAAACAAGTTCAGGGTGACAAATGCATTAAGAATTATCTAACATATTTCAAAGGCAGGATGTCAAGAGAAAAGAATCGCTTTCACGACATAATGTACGTTGACTTTAAAAGATTTCTTATGATATTGTCTAATACAATGAAAAACAAAGATTTTAAGAAGATAGCCGAATTTCATGGACATGTCTGTCCCGGGGTTGCCTATGGATACAGGGTGGCAAAGGCAGCACTTAGGGAGTTAGGTGAAAAGGCAAAGGATGAGGAAATCGTCTCTATTGTTGAGAACGACTCATGTGCGGTGGATGCCATACAGGTTCTTGTAGGTTCTACCTTTGGAAAGGGGAACCTGATCTTCAGAGATTACGGAAAGCAGGTTTATACCTTTATAAACAGAAAAACAGGCAAGGGCTTAAGAATAGGCATTGATTTTAAAGCTTATAAGGAGACAGTGAAGGATAAAGCCGTCATGGATAAATTCCTCTCCGGAAACAAGTCTCCACAGGTTATGAGGGAGGTTAGAAAGGTTAAGGACAAGAAGATAGCGGTTATACTTAACAGTCCTGAGAAAGGACTTCTTACTATAAAAAATGTAAAGATTAAGCCACCTGATAAGGCAAGAATATTTCCTGTCGTAAGATGCGAGATATGTAATGAAAAGGTGATGGAGCCGAGGGCAAGGATTAAGGAGGGGAAGGTAGTCTGTCTTCACTGTTTTGAAAATCCCCCCTCGAACCCTCTTTATTAAAGGGGGATTAAAGATTTGCGTGGATCTTCTTCATTGTTTCTTCCTGTATTCCAAGCTGTTTCATAAGCTCGAGGACACAGGCCTCGAAAAAAATAAGGACCGATATCTCAAACAACGACCCCATCGGAGGAAGTGGTATCCCCATAATATTTCTCAGGTCGTAACTCGCTACTTCCCTGGGGATGAACTCCGAGGGAATGATAACAACACGGTCGGAAAGGGAGGCAAGTTCTGATTCCCTGTTGCTTGTAATACCTGCTATCTTACCCCCTAAACCCTTTGTTGCCCTTGCAACATCCACTACCGAAGTTGTTTTACCTGACCCGGATACTGCAACAAGGATATCACATTTTCTCATGGCAGGTGTGATCGTCTCACCAACTATAAAGACCTTTTTCTTGAGATGAACGAGCCTCATACCGAATGCCTTTGCAACAAGTCCTGACCTGCCTGCACCTATGATATAGATCCTCGGTGCTTTCTTCAAAAAATCTATGAAATCGAAGAACTCCTTATCCGAGACCTTCTCGGTTATCTCCCTGATCTTATCGAGGATAAAAGGGTAATGCATAATTATTTCTTTTCGAATCCTTTGATTTCTGCATGAAGAAGTTTCGCTGCTTCCTTCGGATACTGAGCCTTTGTGATATAACCGCCAACGATGATAATGGAAGGATTGAAAGGCATTATCTTACTAATATCTTCGGGTTTTATACCGCCTGCCACTGCAAACGGGACAGAGATTTTTTTAGAAAATGCTTTTATGGTTTCAAAGGGATTCATTCCTGCCTTTTGTTCATCGATTCCGGTGTGGATACAGAAATACTGTGGCCCCAGTTCCTTGATACTCTCAGCAGAATTAATTTTGTCCTTTTCTCCAAGTAAGTCTACAAGTACTTTTTTATTCCTTGTTTTCCCCTCGTCAATTGCAGCCTTTATCGTTTGTCTTGGTGCAACAGAGCATACACTCATTATATCAGCACCTGCATCAAAGGCCATCCTTGCTTCGAGGTCACCTACATCCATGGTCTTCATATCTGCAAAGATAATCTTCTCCATAAAGACCTTCTTCAAGATCTCCACAGTCCTTAACCCCTCAGATTTGAGCAGGGGTGTACCGATCTCAATGATATCTGCATATTCCTCTACCTCTGAGGAGACCCTGAGGGCCTCTCCGAGCTTCAGACAATCGAGGGCTATTTGTAACATAGGCATACTATATTTTAGCACAATATTAAAAAAATGTTGACTTACAATTTATACTGTGATAAAAATAACTTACAATCGAATAGTAATTATCCAGTTAAAGGGAATCCCGTGAAAATCGGGAGCGGACCCGCCGCTGTATTCGGGTACGAAACCCTAAGCACCACTTTCCTGATTATTCAGGATGGGAAGGTGAGGGGAGTAGGAAGATCCGATAGCCAGAAAACCTGTCTGGATAAGTAACCTCACGAAGTCTTCGAGGCTAAGAGGGTGAGGATTAAGAGATTAATCCCCAGATTCGGAAGAAGACTGGGGATTTTTGTTTTTGAGAGAGATTAAAAATGAAAAAAGCAAAGATTAAAATTACAAATCAAACCCCGCATGCTACAAATAGCAAAAAGGAGTATAGAAATCCCCTCATTGTCATTCCTGCGGAAGCAGGAATCCATGTGCCGTCTTTCCAAAAGCAGGAAACTAATAAAAAGGGAACTGGATTCCGTGTCAAGCACGGAATGACAATTTTCTGGACTTTGAATTTTATTTTTGCATGTTTAATTTTAAATTTTAAATTTGTACCTCTTACATTTGCAGGTGAACCACCAGAGCGTATTGTATCCCTGGCTCCGAGCATAACAGAGATAGTCTATGCCCTTGGACTCGAGGCCAGACTTGTAGGCGTAACTACCTACTGCGATTATCCTGAGGAGGCAAAGAAAAAGCCAAAAATTGGAGGAATGGTGAATCCATCACTTGAGACAGTTGTTTCATTAAAACCAGATATTGTACTTATGACCACGGATGGAAACCCGAAGGAGTTTGGAGATAGACTCCGTTCACTTAATGTAAAGACCTATGTATTCAGAGCGAGACGACTTTCAGAACTGCCACAGGGGATCAGGGAAATGGGGTCAGTACTGGGAGTAAAGGAAAGAGCGGATAAGCTTGCAAATAGGATAGAAGAAGCTATTAATAAATTCAGAGACAAGAGACGAGAGACAAGTAAATATAAGAACTCGTCACTCGTCACTCGTCACTCGCCACCCAAAAAGAGGATCCTCTTCATCATCTGGCCTGAACCTCTGATTGTAGCAGGCCCGGGGACTGCCATGGATGATGTAGTAACACTGCTCAGCGCTCAAAATATAGCCTCAAAGGCTAAAGTGCCATACCCGAAATATTCGATAGAAGAAATTATTTATCAAGACCCGGATATAATCTTCATCGGGATAGGAAATATGAACATGAAGGATGTCTCTGATGGACTTCTGAGGAAAATATCGATGGTGACAGCAGTCAAAAAGGATGCAGTTTTTTATATGAGCGATCGTCTCCACAGGCTCGGTCCAAGGATAGTTGAGGGGATAGAGGAGATGGACGGATATTTAAATGGTGTCTCGAAGTGAAAAGGAAAATTATAATTATATCAGTTCTATCCATCATGATATTTATAGTATCCCTGTTCATCGGGCCGAGGGCGATGTCCCCCTTTGCTTTAAGCGATATGGAGAAAGAGATAATTCTTTCGATAAGACTTCCGAGAGTTCTGATTGCGATACTTATAGGCATGGCCTTAGGTGCATCAGGGGCCTTGCTTCAGGGTCTTTTAAAAAATCCTCTTGCAGATCCCTATATCCTCGGAATTTCAAGCGGTGCATCCCTTTCAGCGGCGCTCGGGATAATGTCAGGCATATATCTTTTCGGAAAATTCACTATACCCCTGATGGCATTTATAGGGGCTATCTTTGTGAGCACTGTTGTGGGCATATTGGGCTGGAGACGGGGAGGGCTATGGCCTGAGAGACTCCTCCTTGCAGGTATAGGTCTGAGTTTTTTATTCAATGCAGCCCTCATGTTTATTATGAGCGTCTCTACGGATGAAGGCCTGAGAAGGGCTGTACTCTGGATATTCGGAGACCTCTCTATTGCTGACTGGTCATTGATACCTTATGGTCTTGCATTTATCATTGCAGGGCTTATCATCTCTATCTTGAGGGCTAAGGCCCTTAACGCCTTGATCCTCGGTGATGAGATTGCCTACAGTCTCGGTTTTTCTGTCTACAAGGAAAGGTTTGTTTTATTTATATCAATAGCACTCATGACTTCAGCATCTGTATCGCTGGGAGGTATTATCGGATTTATTGGTCTTCTTATACCGCATATTGTGAGGCTCCTTGTCGGAGCAGATAGCAGGATTCTGATTCCTGCCTCTGCTTTATGTGGTGGTGGATTTCTCTGTATCGCAGATCTGATAGGAAAATCAATCATGGCTCCGATGGAAATCCCTTCAGGGATAGTAACTGCAATCATAGGCTCGCCATATTTTCTTTATCTTTTAAGGAGGAGAGATGTCCTCGGTATATAGAGATCCTATCCTTGAATTAAAGGATGTAGGTTTTAGGTATAGCAGAGGGAAAGATTTTATCAATAATCTAAACCTCTCAGTAAGAGATGGTGAGATAATCGGCCTTCTTGGTGCAAATGGCTCCGGGAAGTCAACCATCCTCAAACTTGCAGGAGGGATATTGAATCCCACTGATGGTCTAATAACCCTCTGGGGGAATCCTTTACATTTATATAAGAATAAAGACAGGGCTAAGCTTTTATGTTACCTTCCTCAAATACTTGATATAAATGTTCCGTTCAGGGTAAGGGAGCTTGTGGGAATGGGGCTTTATCCCTATGATGTAGCACCTGAGATTGAGGTGGATGAATCGCTGGAGATGGTCGGGCTTAAAGGGAAAGAGGAATCATACATAAAAAATCTGAGTGGTGGTGAGGTGAGAAGGACATTTATCGCAATGACCCTTCTCCAAGGTGCCGGACTTCTGCTTCTCGATGAACCCCTTGCAAACCTGGATATAAAATATCAGATAGAGATTCTGGGGCTGCTCAGAGACCTCAGAGAAAAGAAGGATATCTCGATAATAATGGCACTGCATGATATAAATATGGCCTTGCAGTTTGAGAAGGTGATACTGATTAAAGACGGGAAAATTCTCGGTTCAGGGGGTCCGGAAACAGTACTTACAAAAGAACATCTTAAAGAGGCATTTGATGTTGAGATAGAGATAAACCGGAATTACGCCGGTGAATCCTATATAAGTTATATAAATAATTACAGTCAGAAAAATATCAGGGTAATTCGATGAACAAAAAAATAATATTTATTCTCGGTGGTGCAAGGAGCGGGAAGAGTGCATTCGCTCTTAAGGAGGCAACAAGGGTTTCGGGAAAGAAGGCATATATAGCGACTGCGGAAGTGCTCGATGAAGAAATGAGGCAGAGAATAGAAGAACATAAACGGAAGAGGGATGATGAATGGGTTACATATGAAGAGCCGATAAGGATCGATAATATAATAAAGGGCATAGAAAACAGATACAGTGTAATCGTTATTGATTGCATGACATTATGGTTATCGAATTTGATGCACAACGGGCTGAATATTGAAGATGAGATTAAACATCTTATCTCGTCACTCGTCGCACATAACTTGTCACTCCTATATGTCGTATCAAATGAGGTAGGGATGGATATCGTTCCGGACAATGAACTTGGCAGGAGATTCAGGGACATGGCAGGTATTTTAAACCAGATGATTGCGGAAATATCCAATGAAGTTTATTTCGTAATGGCCGGGATACCAATGAAGATAAAGTAAATTAAACATAAGGAGGCATCGTGAAGATTAGAGATACTTTGGAGGAAATAATTTCGGTTAATGGGAAATACTATGAAATAGCACAGAAAAGACTTGACAATCTCACAAAGCCACAAGGGAGTCTCGGAAGACTTGAGGAATTTGCAAGGAGGCTTGTGGCAATTACAGAAAACCCTATGCCTGATATTGATAAAAAGGTCATCTTTACTTTTGCAGGAGATCACGGTGTTGCGGAAGAGGGTGTATCTGCCTATCCAAAAGAGGTTACTGGTCAGATGGTATTGAATTTCTTAAGGGGTGGCGCAGGGATAAATGTACTGGCAAGGCATGCTGGAGCAGAGATTATTGTGGTGGATATAGGTGTTGATCTTGATTTTGAAAATGCAGATGGACTTGTTTCAAAAAAGGTAATTAGGGGAACAAAGAACATCGTGAAGGTCCCTGCCATGACAAGAGAGGAGGCTGAAAAATGTATTCAAGTAGGGATCGAGCTTGCATCGGAATACGCAAAAAAGGGATATAAGATCTTCGGCACAGGAGATATGGGTATTGCAAATACAACACCATCATCTGCTATAGCATCGGTCCTGACAGGAAGGTCTGTAAAGGAAGTTACGGGAAGAGGTACAGGCATAGGTGATGATGCATTGAGAAGGAAGATTAAAGTGATTGAGGATGCGATCTCGGTAAACAGACCTGACACGGCAGACCCGATAGATGTACTTTCAAAAATTGGAGGTGCTGAAATAGGAGGCATTACCGGGTTGATACTGGGTGCCGCTGCAAATAGAATTCCTGTTGTTGTTGATGGATTCATATCTACAGCAGGGGCCCTGATAGCTTATTGTATTGAGCCGAATACAAAGGGATACATGTTTGCTTCTCACAAGTCACAGGAAACAGGCCATAAGGCGATGCTTGAGAAAATAGGATTGAGCCCCATCCTTGACCTTGACCTGAGACTCGGCGAAGGCACAGGGGCTGCCCTTGCGATGATGATAATAGATGCAGGGCTGAAGATATATAAGGAGATGGCAACATTCGGAGAGGCAGGGGTTTCAAAAAATGAGTGATGAGTTACGAGTGACGAGTGACGAGAAAAATAACTTAATACATATTACTCATCATGCATCATGCATCACGCAGATCCTCCTTGCAATTCAGTTCCTGACGATAATACCTGTCAGAAATACTACGAATGTTAATGAAGAGGATATTTCAAAGAGCACGCAGGCATTTGTTGTGGTAGGGATTATCCAGGGGACATTGCTTCTGGCTACAGACTATATTGCAGGTATAGTTTTTCCACACGACCTTGTTCTGGCAATGGTTCTTCTTGTGCTTGTCTTATCAAATGGCGGGTTCCATCTCGACGGGCTTGCAGATACTTTCGATGCAACTGCAGTGAAATCTGAAGGGAACACAGAGTCAGACAGAGAGAAAAGACTTGCTGTAATGAAAGATGGCGCAACCGGACCTGCAGGTGTATTAGCGATAGTTTTTGTACTGGCTATTAAATATCTTTCTTTACAGGGTCTATCTCAATTTTCATCCTTCACTTACAATTCATCCCTTTTATTGATGCCTGTTCTGCCGAAATGGACAATGATTATTTCGATGTTTCATGGCAGGCCATCCATGAAGGAAGGACTCGGAAGGATATTTATAGGCAGGATTGGACTTAAAGAAGTTATTGTTTCTACCTTAATGCTTTTTCTATTGATAATGTTACTACCTGTATTCTTCAGTCATTACAAACCGGGAAGGCAGTACATCTTTTATGGTGCATTACCTGTTGTTATGTATCTTTTATGTCATGTCTGGGTTAATATTTTCAATAAAAGATTTGGCGGACTTAACGGAGATACGCTTGGAGCAATTAGTGAAATTACCGAGGCTATCTTTTTGATACTGGTACTTATATGGGCACGACTCTTTATTTGATAAGGCACGGTGAGACAGAGGGCTCAGAGGAAAAACGGTATAAGGGGACGATTGATGTACCGCTTTCTAAAAGGGGTATAAGACAGATGGAAGAGGCTTCGAAATATATCGTTGAATTAAGTCGAAACAGGTCTAATTTCCTCTTATCCCACGATAATCCTCCCATCCCCCCTTTACTAAAGGGGGGTGAGGGGGGATTATTGGATGCTGTCTACTGTTCTGATTTAAGCAGGGCAGTGAAGAGCGCTCAAATAATTGCAGAACCTTTTAGATTAAGTCCTGTTAAAATAAATAAATTGCGTGAGAGAGACTTTGGGGTGTGGGAAGGGATGAGCTTCGATGAAATAAAAGAGAAATATCCGGAAGATTTTAATGCGTGGGCAAGAAATCCTCTTAGATTCAGCCCTACCGGTGGAGAAAATACATTAGAGGTGAAGGAAAGATGTATGAATGCGATTGATAGAGTTGTTGATACGCATAATGGAGAAAATATTGCTGTCGTTGCCCATGGTGGTGTAAACAGGATAATCCTTTGCCAGTTTCTCGGTATACCATTAGAGAATATTTTCAGGATTGAACAGGATTACGGTGCAGTAAATATAATTGAATTTCATGGGAATTATCCAGTTATAAGATTGATTAATTATTGTCACCCTGAACTCGTTTCTCTATGAGTCGTAGACAGGGTCTTAGAGATGCTGAAATAAATTCAGCATGACGATGTAGAGGGATAATTGTCTAAGGCATTGATGATACAGGGGACAGGTTCTGGTGTCGGCAAGAGCCTCATAGTTGCTGGTCTGTGCAGAATATTCAGGGACAGAGGTGTAAATGTTGCACCTTTTAAGGCACAGAACATGGCCCTAAATTCTTTCATAACAAAAGAGGGTGGCGAAATAGGCCGTGCACAGGCACTTCAGGCAGAGGCAGCAGGTATCGAGCCTTCGGTCGATATGAACCCTATATTGTTAAAAGCATCGGGTGAATCGAGCTGTCAGATGATTATGAATGGCAGGGTTCATTCCAATATGAAAGCAACAGAATACTATTCGTTTAAAAAAGAGGCTTGGAGGGCCGTAACTGAGGCATATGAAAGTCTTTCAAGGAAACATGATCTCATTATAATCGAAGGGGCTGGAAGCCCTGCAGAGATCAACCTTTGCAAGGATGAGGTTGTAAACATGAGGGTAGCCCGTCATACAGGTGCACCTGTGATCCTTATCGGGGATATAGATAAGGGAGGTGTATTCGCATCATTCTACGGTACTGTCGGACTCCTCAATGGAGATGCCGATTATATCAAGGCATTTATTATCAATAAGTTCAGGGGTGACATGGAGATCCTGATGCCAGGGCTTAAAATGATTTATGAAAAGACAAACATACCTGTTATAGGCGTAATTCCTTATCTCGGTGACCTCGGACTTCATGAAGAAGACGGTATTCCGATAGAAAGGATTAATGGGGCAAGGGGCAAAGGGGAAAGGGTTACAAAAATAAAGATTGTAGTTATTAGACTGAGGTATATTTCTAACTTCACAGATTTTGACCCATTCTTATACGAACCTGATGTTGATCTTGTCTATTCATTGAGGGAAGGGGATATTGAAAATGCAGATCTCCTCATAATCCCCGGGTCAAAGAATACAGTGGAAGACCTCCTTTTTCTCCGTGAAAACGGAATAGAAGATAGCATTAGACGGGCCATAAAAAAAGACATTCCACTCATAGGTGTCTGTGGCGGTTATCAGATGATAGGCAAGAAGATACTCGATCCATTTGGAGTAGAAAGCAATCATAAAGTGGTAAGGGGATTTGAATTTCTCGGTATAGAAACAACACTCAAAAAAACAAAGATAACATCACAGGTGGAGGCAACATTAGTTAAGAATTCAGAGTTAAGAGTTCAGAGTGAAAATACCTTAAAGGGCTATGAAATACACATGGGAGTAAGTAAAGGTGAAACTGGTTTATTCAGACTAAAAAGAATTTCATCAAACTCGTCACTTGTCACTCGTCACTCATCACTGATAATGGACGGTTCTTCAAAAGGGAATGTCTGGGGCACATATATCCACGGGATCTTTGATAATGACCTGTTCAGGCGAGAACTTTTAAATTCTATAAGAGAAAAGAAGGGTTTGAGGCTAATAGGAAAAGTTGTGGATTATTCGAGGTTAAGGGAAGATGCCCTGAATAAATGGTCAGGCATTATCAGGAAAAATATAGATATGAAGTTTATTGAGGAACTTCTAAAGAGCTAATTAGCATTTAACATTTTAAATTTAAAATTGGAGATGCTAAATGCTAAGTTTAAAATGATAAAGGAGCTAATATGTTTGAAACCAATATTGATATTTATTCACTGTTATCGAGGCCATACATATTACTCATACTCGCATTTCTGCTCGACCTATGTATAGGAGATCCTCTTTGGCTTCCACATCCAGTAAGGGGTATAGGATGGTTTACCACAAAAATTGAAGGTCTTCTAAAAAGCAAAATGCAGAAGAAAGAAAAGATAGAAAGACTATCAGGTATTTTTCTTGTAGTGACAATTGTCGGGTTTACATATGTTCTTTTTTACATTCTTAATTCATCACTTCTTTTTACTCGATCCTTATCTCTCATCAATTTTCTATCACTTTTAGTGATTGTCTATCTGATTTCGACAACGATAGCTACTAAAGGCCTTATCGATTCTGCATGTGTAGTTATAAAGCATGTCAGAGATAAGAACATTGAGGACGCAAGGAAGGGGCTAAACCATATCGTAGGTCGGGATACAGAAAAACTCGATGAAAGAGGAATACTTAAGGCAACTATCGAAAGCCTTGCCGAGAATGCATCGGACGGCATAATTGCTCCTTTATTTTACTTTGCAATTGGGGGTTTACCCCTTGCAATGACATATAAGGCGATAAATACGATGGATTCAATGGTAGGATATAAAAACGACAGATACAGATACTTCGGATGGGCGGCAGCGAAGCTTGATGATATAGTAAATTATTTACCTGCAAGGATTACAGGGATTCTTATCGCTGTATCATCAACAATAGTTTATCGTTCACTATCCACCGGTCACAGTTCGATGAAAATAATGCTTAGTGACGGAAAGAAACATCCAAGTCCGAATAGCGGTGTACCTGAGGCTGCAATGTCAGGGGCGTTGGGAATAATGCTTGGAGGACCATTATCTTATGGAGGGATTGTAATTAACAAACCATATATTGGTATAAATAGGTCGGAAGGGGAGGGGCAGAATATTTTTCTGATTTTAACTGAAAAGGCTATCCCTATTTTAAAGCTTACCGCTGCATTTGGTCTCGTTATTACGGTAATGTGCCAGTATATAAGGGTTATGCCATGAGATCTGGAAATAATTTTCAGCTCTTTGATCACGGTGGAGATATCTATAGTCTTGCAGATGAACTTAAGATACAGGAAAGAAGGATACTGGACTTTAGCTCATCCATAAATCCACTGGGAGTATCGAAGAAGATAAAAGCAGAGATACGAAAACATCTTAAATATCTCTATAACTACCCTGACCCGGAAGCAAGGAGATTGAGGAGAAACCTTGCTCAGTATCACGGAATAAATCCCGAAATGATCATATGCGGGAATGGATGTACAGAACTTATCTATCTGATAGTAAGGTCACTGAAACCAGAAAGGGTGCTTATACCGATGCCGACATTTTCTGAATATGAAAGGGCAGTTCTAATAAGCCTCGGGCCAAGGGTCAAGGGGCAAGGGTCAGGGACTTTAGAAAGTAGAGTACAGATTGAACATTTAAAGCTTAAAGAAAAGGATGGGTTTACGATAAAACCTGAGGAATTTATAGAATCGATGAAAGAATGTAAAATGGCATTTCTATGCAATCCCAATAATCCGACAGGGTTATTGCTTAGAAAAGATAATGTAATAAAGATAGCAGAAGAAGCAAGGAGACAGAATTGCTACCTTGTTGTTGATGAAGCCTTTATAGACTTCTCACCTGAAGGTTCTGTTATAAATTTTGTCAGAGATAATCCCTATCTCATTGTACTGAGGTCGATGACAAAATTTTATGCCCTCGCAGGTTTAAGAATCGGATATGGTGTCTTTCCACTAAATCTGATTGAGGGATTAAAGAAACATAAAGAGCCTTGGAGTGTAAATAGTCTTGCGCAGAGGGCTGCATTGGTGGCGCTTAAGGATAGGGTCTATAGAAATAATACTTTAAAATTAATAAAGGAGGAAAAGCAAATTCTTGAAAAGGGGTTTAAAAATATCGGAATAAAGTTTATACCTTCTAAAGTAAATTTCTATCTATTAAAGATAGATAATTCAAAGGAGATATTCGATAGATTGAAAATGAAAGGTATACTTGTGAGGGATTGCTCTAACTTCAAGGGGCTTGATAATGCCTATATAAGGATCGCTGTAAGATCTCATAGAGAAAATAAAATCATATTGAAAAGATTTATCGAAATGTTATGTGTTGGGAGGTGATGTGATATGAGATGAACAAATTCAGTTAGATTAAAGTCAAGATTAATACTTAATTTAATAAGGTAATCGGTTGCCTGGATGTCAGGGAAGAGGGGAGGAAATGACCCGACCCCCGCTGCCCCGCAGCCGCAAAGGGAACGAAAGCCCATAAAGACAGTAAACGGTGAAAAGTTAAGAGCTAAGGAATTAAAACTTTTAACCTTCAGCTTTAAACTGCTTTAAAACCACTGTCCCGATATATCGGGATGGGAAGGTGAGCGAGTAGGCAAAAGCCCTTAGCCGGAAGACCTATCCAGGCCAATAAGAGTTCAGAGTTCAGAGTTAGGAGTTTGGGAGTTAAGAGATAAGGACTTAAAGACTCTGAATAAAATTAAAAAAATCTCGAGGGAGAAAAGATGAAAAAATGTCAATTGTTGAAATTAATTACTTGTATTTCATTATTTGTTATCTGTTATATTTTAACTGTTACTCCTTTATATGGTGAGGAGAAAGTGAAGATCGGGGAGGTTGTGGTTACGGCTACGAGGATAGAGGAGGCCTTGGAGGAAGTGCCTTCATCGGTTACGGTAATTACAAAAAAAGAGATAAAGGAATCAACAGCTACTAATGTGACAGAGGTATTAAAAGAGGTGGTTGGTATGAAGGTTACTGAGTATGGTAAAAGGGGTACAGTTGCTGTTCCGGGGTTAAGGGGTTCGACATCAGGACAGGTCCTTATACTTCTTGATGGGAAAAGACTTAATTTACCTGGATCAGGACAGTTTGACCTTCATAACCTTCCTGTATCCATTGATGATATAGAAAGGATTGAGATACTGAGGGGAGCCTCCTCTGCCCTTTATGGTGCAGACGCCATGGGAGGGGTAATTAATTTTATAACAAAAAAACCCGAAGAGCTTTATACAAAAATTGGAAGTTCTTATGGAAGATTCAATACCCAGCAGTACTCTCTCTTAACTTCAGGAAAGCTTAAAACATTAGGTTACTTCGTTTCTCTCTTAAAAGATAAATCGGATGGTTTTAGGCCGAATAGTAACTATGATTCTACAACTGCGAACGGGAAGATAGTGGTTGACCTTTCCAATAAATCAACACTTGAACTCTCATTAGGCTTTCTTTATAAAGAGGCAGGCGTACCGGGTTCTATAACCTATCCTTCACTGAGAGCTGAAGAATCTGACGAAAATATCAATATTGGTATAACCTATAAAGGAAAACTGAGCGATAAAATAGATGTAATTACAAGGGCATACAGAAACTACTTTGAACTTATATACAAGGATCCAGATATCTTTACTGATGATAAGCATAAAGATATCTTCACAGGAGGCGAGGTGCAGGTTAATTATTTATATAACCCATCGAACCTGTTTACTGGAGGTATAGAGATTGGAGAAGAAAAGGTTAATAGTACGGCTACTGGAAGTCATAACAGGTCCAGAAAGGGTGTCTTTCTACAGGATGAAATCAAACCCTCTGAGCCATTGACAGTTATTCCTGGTATAAGATTTGATTCTTTCTCTCCCGGTGAAGATCAGTTTAGTCCGAAGATAAGCGCCCTCTATAAGTTTAGGGATGCAAGTTTCAGGGCTTCTATAGGAAGAGGCTATAGGGTTCCTACCTTTAATGACCTCTACTGGCCTGATACAGCCTATTCTAAGGGCAACCCTGATTTAAGACCTGAGAAATCGATTGAATATGAGGCAGGATGGGATCAGAGATTTGGAGATTCCTTTAAGACAAAGACCACTGTCTTCAGAAGGGATGTGAAAGACCTCATTATCTGGCAATCTGACCCATCCTTCAAATGGGTTCCCACTAATATAGGTGAGGCGAAGATTGAGGGGATAGAGATAGAGGGGGATATAGATATCCATAAGTTTTTCTCTATCGATCTAAATTATACTTATCTTGATCCTGAAGACAGAAGGACTGGTGAGAAGATTACGAACCTTCCAAGGCATCAGTTTAATTCCTCGATCAGGTCAAATTTCCCATTTGGCTCAGTGCTTTCTCTTGATGGCAGATATACAAAAAATTACATAAGCCCTGGAGACCCCTCAGCCTATTTCGTAATGGACGGAAAGATCACACAAATAGTAAACCTTTCTTCTAAAGTTAAAGGGGAAGCCTTCTTCGGTATAAAGAACATCCTTGACAGGGAATATGAATCTGTCAAAGGATACCCAATGGCGCCGAGGGAAATTTATGGTGGAGTTTCAATAACCTTCTGATAACAAAATGACAGGAGTAACTCTATTATCCTAATAAAGAGTTGTAAAACACCGTCATTATGTAGATATGTATAGAATTGTATAAAGCATTATATATATCTGTTACACTCCATATAATAATTCTTCTATTTTTAGGTGGGGTCATTATCTATAATGTCCCCACCGCATCTTTTAAAAAAGGGGGGATAATCGCTGCAGAGATTATATCTGAGCCAGAATTCAAAAATAAAAAAGCTACAAATAAAACTTTTAAACTGAAGGTGAAAACCCCTGTCACAACATTCAGTAGTTTCTATGATAATGCAGTAATAGTAGATTTAAGTGACCTTCCTGTAATTCAATTATCAGAACAATCAACAAGAAACCCCGATAGTGCAGATTCATATAATGAAATTGATATCATTCGGGGAGTCCCGGTGGCTGTTCAGAATAAGATAGCTATGAAAGGGCCTGCCTCTTTTTATGGAAATGACCTTATAAGGGAAATAAGAGAATCAATCGAGAATGCCAAGGTATACCCGTGGTTAGCCAGAAAGAAAGGGATTGAGGGTAAAGTAGTACTCAGGTTCAGGGTCATGCAGGATGGTATGGTAAAAGAAATAGAACTGGTTGAAAGTTCAGGTTTTGAGATACTTGACAAAGTGTCTGTAGAGACGATTAAAAGGTCTGCTCCGCTACCATATATTAATGGATGGATTGAGATTCCTCTCGTCTTTAGATTAGAGTAAAATTGAAATAATGAAAATTAAATGCCCTGTTTGCCACAGAAAAATCGTTTGGAGAAAGAATAAGTACAGACCTTTCTGTTCAGAAAAGTGTAAATTTATAGATTTAGGTGTATGGGTTGATGAGGGCTACAGGATTATTGGTAATACCACGATTAAACTGAAAGAAGAACAAGAGAAATCGAAGAAATTATAGGTTATCACATATTTGCTATAATAATATTTAAATAGATATATCTAAGCTTCTAATTTATTTGATTTGTTACATGACAAAAAGGAAGATTTCTGATATTTCTTAACTCTAAAGGAGGGTTATGTTCTTTTCTAAAAAAGAAGAAATAGTGGGGCTCGATATAGGATCGAGTTTAATAAAAGCTGTAGAACTTAAAGAAGGACCAAAAGGATTTCAACTGAAGAATTTCGGGGTTGTACCCCTTGCTCCTGAAATAATTGTTGATGGCTTAATTATTGATGCCAGTCGTGTAGTTGAGGGGATCAGAAGTCTTTTTGAAAAACAAAAATTTAAATCAAAAGATGTAACAATCTCTGTATCCGGTCATGCCTCTGTCATTATTAAGAGGGTAACTATTCCGGAAATGTCAGAAGAAGAGCTAAGAGAATCTATAAGGTGGGAAGCAGAGCAATATATCCCCTTTTCAATAGAAGAAGTAGAACTCGATTTTCAAATCCTTTCACCATCAAAGACAGGAGCCGGCCAGATGGATGTTCTACTTGTAGCTGTTAAAAAGGATAAAATAAATGATTATGTAATAGTAGCTAAAGAGGCTGGACTTAATCCTGTAGTAATGGATGTGGATGCCTTTGCGATAGAGAATATGTATGAACTTAATTATGAGGTAGAGTTAGGGAAAAACATCGCACTTGTAAATATAGGAGCGAATACAACGAATATAAATATTATAAAAGATGGCGTATCCCTGTTTACAAGGGACAGTTCTATGGGTGGAAACCAGATAACTGAAGCAATCCAGAAAGAGTTCAGTCTGAGTTTTGAGAATGCAGAGAAGGCAAAAAGGGGAGAAGATGTACACGCCGTTTCTTCAAATGCGGTGTACTCTATTATTGAGAATACCTCAAAGGATTTTGCCACAGAAGTCTCCAGGTCTATAGATTTTTTTAAGTCCACTACGGTAGGCGAAGATGTTGAAAAGGTAATACTGAGCGGAGGTTGTGCTAAAATGAGGATGCTTTCTAATATCCTGTCAGAGAATTTAGATGTCCCTGTAATAACAGCAAATCCCTTTAATAATATTTATACAGATCCTAAAACTTTTGATGCAGGTTACCTTCAGGATATAGCCCCTATAGCAGCAGTGGCAGTGGGGTTGGCTATAAGGAAGGTAGGGGATAAATGATAAAGATAAACCTTTTACCGGAAAAGAAAAAGAAAAAGGCCATGGTAATAATACCCAAAATAACTATACCGAGTGTGCCTACTTTTCCAATGTCGGTCGTTTCTGTTATAACTTTAATAGTTTTAGGTTTTCTATGGTTTTCGATAGAGAACAAAATCTCTATCCGAAATGCGGAGAAGAAAACGAAAGAGAAGACCTCATCAGAGCTTAAAGCGAAAGTCAAAGAGGTTGAATACTATGAGAGGGACAACAAGAATTTTGAGGAAAAGACTAACATCATTGAGCAGCTTAGAAAGGCGCAGAGCGGTCCTGTCCGCCTCCTCGATGAGATAAGTACAGGAATACCTGAAAGGGTCTGGCTTTCATCTCTGAACGAATCGGGAGGGACTATTAATATTGAGGGGCTTGCCTTTTCGAATTCAGACATTGTCCTGTTTGTAAACAACCTCAAAGACTCAAAGTATCTTACAGATGTATTTCTGATAGAGTCCAGACAGACTTCTCAGGAAAAATTATCTGTTTTTCAATTTAGGATGATTTGTAAAGTCAGGGTATAAAAAATGGCAATAGATATCAAAAACCTTCCACCAGCTATAAAGATCCTTTTAATCTTTATTGCTCCGATATTAATAACACCGATATTTTATTTGGTGATTTATTCGCCAAAAAGCGAAACGCTGGCAAGAATAGAAAGGGATATCTTGAAAATAAATGAGGATATAAATATTAACAGTATCAAGGCAACAAGACTAGATGAATTAAAAAAGAAGAATCTTATGCTTCAGGCAAGGCTCATGGAACTTAAGGAACAACTCCCCGAAGAGAAAGAGGTATCCTCATTACTTAAGGAGGTATCAGATTTAAGTGCTAGTTCAGGTCTTGATATACTTTACTGGAAACCAGGTGAAAGGAAGTCTAACCCAAGTGGTCTCTATGAAGAGATTCCTGTAAAGGTTGAGGTTACAGGGGGGTATCATGATCTGGGTATCTTCTTCAGCTATATCAGCAAGCTAAAAAGAATAGTAAATATCTCAGATATAAAAATGGGAAATATAAAGGTCGGAAGGGGAGTGCCCTTAATTCAGACAAGTTTTACCGCAACGACCTTCGCTTCCGTAGAAGTAAAGAAGGAAGAAGAACCAAAGAAAAAGAAAGAAGAGCCCAGGAAAAAATAATTAATGAACAATAAATTTATATTAATTTTTTTGGTTTTATTTTTTATAGTACAAGGATGCGGCACAAAGCAGGCGGAAAAGAAAACTCCTACAAAACAACCCATATCAAAACCCATCTCAAAGGTTGAAGATATGAAGGCTGAGGTATTACAGGAGTCTCCTAAAATACCAGAAGAAGGATTAACTTATAACCCAGTAGGGAAGCGAGATCCTTTCAAATCCTTAATAATTGCTGAGAGAGAAAAGGTGGCAAAGGCAAGAAATGAGGTTCCACCTCTTCAGAAAATAGATGCCTCTGATCTTAAATTTACAGGTGTGATATGGGATAAAGAAAGATATGTTGCAATGGTAGAAACCCCAGACGGAAAGGGTTTTGTTGTTAAGGAAGGGATGATAGTCGGTCTGAATAAAGGGATTGTTAAGAAAATAACACAGAGGATATTAACTATAGAAGAAAAGATAAGGTCCTATGTTGGTGATTTTAGGACAAGGAAAATAACCTTAGAACTCCATAAAGGAGAGGAAGGGCAATAATGAGACAAAGGCATTTATCCTTTTTTCTGACAATAACCTTTATATCAGGTCTCTTCTTTTATTCAGGAGATGTTTCTGCCTTAAAGGAAGAAACACCGGTTCTGAAAAATATCTATGTAAAAGATGAAGAGAAGAATATCCAAATCCTGATAGAAGGAAGCTCTTCTCTTACTTATAACATCTTAAAAACCTCTGATCCACTGAGGATTATCGTTGAACTTCCAGGTGCTGAGGCAGGCACGGTGAAAAGGAAAATTACAATAGGGAAAGACCCTGTCCTCGATATATCAACAGAAGAGCAAGATAAACCATTTAAAATGGTAAGGATAGAGATTGGTTTATCCACCTCTGTAGATGTGATACCGTCCCATCAGGATAATAGGTTAGTTATAGATATTCCTAAAAAGTCTGCAGAAATACCTTTAGAAATAACGAAGGAAGAGTTCCAGAAACTAATGGAGACTGCTAAAACTCGTAAGGAAGATAAACTAATTCTTGTTATAGAGCCCTCCCAGCCACCTTCTGAGGCATCTGTAGAGGTAGTAAAAGAGGAACCCCAAAAACCGGCAGAAGTCCCTCAGCCCCCTTCTGAGGCACCTGTAGAGGTGGCTAAGGAAGAACCACAGAAACCGGTAGAAGTCCCAAAGGAGATAGAAAAGGAATCTCTTTCTGTTACTGTTAAAGAAGAACAGAAAAGGAATGCTACAGCAGTAACAGGGGTAAAGGTGGATAAGGAAAAGGGGTTAAGCGTTATCATCTCAGGAGATGGGGAGATGAGGTATGAGGCATTTATACTTATGACTGATCGTTTAGTCATAGACATACCGGATACAGTAAACAGGTCTAAGCAGGTTATCTATAAGGTTGGAGAACCACCCTTAAATAGTGTGAGAATAGGTCAGCATATGAAGCCCAAGAAAAAGGTGAGGGTTGTATTAGATCTTGAAAAGCCTTTTTCATACGAGATAAACAAGATGGATAACCAGTTAATCGTTAATCTAAAGACTCCACCACTAACAGAAACAAAAGCAGATCCCCCTCAACCACCTTCTGAGGCACCTGTAGAGGTGGCAAAAGAGGAACCCCAGAAACCTGTAGAAGTCCAAAAAGAGATAGAAAAGGAATCTCTTTCTGTTACTGCTAAAGAAGAACAGAAAAGGAATGCTACAGCAGTAACAGGGGTAAAGGTGGATAAAGAAAAGGGGTTAAGCGTTATCATCTCAGGAGATGGGGAGATGAGGTATGAGACATTTATGCTCAAGGATGACCGATTGGTCATAGATATACCGGATACAGTAAACAAGTCTAAGCAGATTATCTATAAGGTTGGAGATCCACCCTTAAATAGTGTGAGAATAGGTCAGCATATGAAGCCTAAGAAAAAGGTGAGGGTTGTATTAGATCTTGAGAAGCCTTTTTTATACGAGATAAACAAGATGGATAACCAGTTAATCATTAATCTAAAAACTCCACCACTAACAGAAACAAAAGCAGATCCCCCTCAACCACCTTCTGTCGCACCTGTAGAGGTGGCGAAGGAAGAACCTCAGAAACCGGTAGAAGTCCCTCAACCACCTGCAGAGTCACCTGTAATACCAGTAGAGGTGGCAAAAGAGGAACCCCAAAAACCGGTAGAAGCCCCTCAGCCCCCTGCAGAGACACCTCCTGTAGCACCTGTAGAGGTGGCTAAGGAAGAACCTCAGAAACTGGTAGAAGTCCCTCAACCACCTGCAGAGACACCTCCTGTAGCACCTGTAGAGGCGGCAAAGGAAGAACCCCAGAAACCGGTAGAAGCCCCTCAGCCCCCTGCAGAGACACCTCCTGTAGCACCTGTAG
>CAKKSD010000005.1:0-7695 GCA_919902995.1 Thermodesulfovibrionia bacterium | reverse complement strand
CCTCCTGTAGCACCTGTAGAGGCGGCAAAGGAAGAACCCCAGAAACCGGTAGAAGTCCCAAAGGAGATAGAAAAAGAATCTCCTTCTGTTACCGCTAAAGAAGAACAGAAAGAGAAAGCTACAGCAGTAACAGGGGTAAAGGTGGATAACCAGTTAATCGTTAATCTAAAGACTCCACCATCACCAGAATTACCAAAAGAAAAGGATAAAAAAGAGAATAAAGAAATAATTGCCAAAAAGGCTGAAGATAGTTCTGAGATGGTTGAAAAAAAGGTTTCTCCAAGTGAGAAGGAAAAGATTCTAAAAAAAGAAATTACTTCTCAGGACACAACACTCTCTACACAAAAAGTGGATGAGCCAGTTCCATCAATCAAAAAGGATACCCCCTTAACTGAAAAGACACAAACACCAAAATCGCCAGAAGTTCCTGTTTCGGGAAAATATACCGGCAAGAAGGTTAGTTTTGATTTCAGGGATATAGATATAATCAGCCTTCTTTATCTTTTTGAATCAGTAAGTGGAATGAATTTTATTGTGAGCCCTGAAGTAAAAGGGAAGGTAACAGTAAAGATGCGTGAGGTTCCATGGGATCAGGCATTGAATATTATCCTGAAGACTCATCATCTCGGAAAAGTCGTCGAGGACAATATTATCAGGGTTGTCCCTATACCTGTCTTAGTTAAAGAACGTGGTGAGATCGCAAAGGCAAAGGAAGAAGAAACTAAGGCAGAAGACCTTTTATCAAGGATCATCTCTCTTGGTTATTCAAAGCCAGGACCAATGAAAGAGGCAATAGATAAGGCAAAGGTTTTAAGTTCGAGGGGTAATGTCTCTGTAGATGAGAGGACAAATACTCTGATATTAAAGGATATTCCTAAGAATCTTGCCGAAGCTGAAGCGCTGATAAAAGTCCTCGACAAACCAACTCCTCAGGTCTCAATAGAGGCAAAAATCGTTGAAGCAAGTACTAATTTCACAAGGGAACTCGGTATTCAATGGGGATTCAAAAATGTACAGAGCGCTGCTTATGGTAATCCCTTGCCATATACATTTCCTCATTCCATGACTGTTGGAGGTTCTACTCTCACAGGTGGAACAGGTATGAGCGGTAATTCCTGGGCAGTAAATCTCCCGGCAGCAGTGCAGGAAGGAAGTGGGGGTGCTTTAGGCATTGCCCTCGGAAATATAACGAATTCTTTTACACTTGATTTACAGATCTCGGCTCTTGAGAGTACTGGACAGGCGAAGATACTTTCAAATCCAAAGATAGTTACCCTTGACAATGAAAAGGCCATGATTAAACAAGGTAGAAAGATACCCTATGCAACTACATCTGCCGAGGGAACAAAGACAGAGTTTGTGGATGCTGTATTGAGTCTTACAGTAACGCCGACAATTACTCCAGGCGGTGCTATCTCCATGAAAATCGAAATCACTAAAGACGAAAAAGGTGATGATACTTCTGCTGGCCCTATAATAGAGAAGAAAGAGGCAAATACAAATGTCCTTGTCAGAGATGGCGAGACAATAGTTATTGGCGGTATCTTGACTACAACGAAGAGGGATTCTACATCTGGATTGCCGTTACTGCATAAGATACCAATTCTGGGTTGGCTCTTTAAGAAAGAGAAAGACTCAGAGGATACCACTGAACTATTGATATTTATAACTCCGAGGATTGTAAAACCTTATTAACATGATTGAGTTTTTAACAGCAGGAGAATCCCATGGAAGGTGTCTCATAGGCATCCTGGAAGGAATTCCATCTGGTCTAATGGTAATTGAAAATGATATTAATAAGGAACTAATCAGGCGCCAGAAGGGGTTTGGCAGAGGGAGCAGGATGGAAATAGAAGAGGATAAGGTAGAGATTCTTTCAGGTGTCCGCTGGGGGAAGACACTCGGTAGTCCTATAGCTATACTGATCCAGAACAAAGATTGGTTAAACTGGGAAAAGACGATGTCAGTTAGTACGGATCATAGTGGTTCTTCTTCGCCTATTACTCGTCCAAGACCAGGACATGCAGATCTTTCCGGGGTAATAAAATATGGTCACAAGGACATAAGGGATGTTTTAGAGAGGTCAAGTGCCAGAGAGACTGCAATGAGAGTTGCCCTTGGTGCTATAGCAAAGAAACTACTCGCAGAATTCGGGATAAGGATAATAAGCCATGTAATAGAGATAGGCGGTGTGAAGGCTGATATAACTAATGGATTATCCCTTGAAGAAATAGAGAAGAACGCGGAGGCATCTGATGTGAGATGTGCGGATTCTAAAGCCACTAAAAGAATGATACAGAAGATAAAGGAAATTATGGATAAGGGAGATTCCTTAGGCGGGATAATAGAAATTATAGCTTCAAGACCGCCTGTTGGGCTTGGAAGTTATGTTCAATGGAACAAAAGAATTGATGCAAGGCTTACCAAAGCAATAATGAGTATCCAGGCTATAAAAGGGGTTGAGATTGGCCTTGGTTTTCAAATGGCTGATAAATATGGTTCAGAGGTACATGATCAGATATATTATGATGGATCAAGGTTTTATAGAAAGACAAACAGGGGAGGAGGGATTGAAGGGGGAATGACGAACGGGGAGGACATAATCCTGAGGGCTGTTATGAAACCAATCCCTACCCTGAGGAAACCCCTGAAATCTGTGGATTTTATTACAAAGGAAACCTTCGAGGCTACATATGAACGTTCTGATGTCTGTGCAGTTTCATCAGCAGGTGTAGTATGCGAAGCGATGGTCGCATTAGAACTTGCTAATGCAATAACTGAAAAATTTGGAGAAGATTCTTTAGAAGAAATGAAGAGGAATTATAAGGGATATATTGAATATGTGAAATCTTTATGAAAAAGAATATCGTCTTAATCGGTTTTATGGGAACGGGTAAATCCGAAGTTGGAAAGGAACTTGCAAAGATGTTAGGATACAAATTTATTGATACAGATGAACTTATAGAGAAAAGGGAAGGGATACCTGTTTCAGAGATATTTGATAAATACGGAGAAACATATTTCAGAAAGATTGAAAGTGAAATTATTAAAGATGTTTCAGTGATGGAGAATGTTGTTATTTCAACTGGTGGAGGTGCTGTGATCAGATCAGAAAACAGAATGAACTTAAAAAGGAATAGCATTACGATCTGTCTCACTGCTTCTCCCGAGGTCATATATGAAAGGACTAAAGACTATGATAATAGACCACTTCTTAAAACAGATGACACCTATATGAGGATCAAGGAACTTTTAAAGGAAAGGGAACCATATTATTCTGAGGCAGATATAAAAATCGATACCACTCAGCTTGAAGCACAAAAAGTAGTAGAGACTATTATGAAAGAGATGCGTACTTAAAATGGATAAGATGGATATACATAATATTGAAAAAATCAGAGTTGACTTAAGAGACAGGACTTATTCTATAGAAATGGGGAATGTTGTACTGGGAGACCTGGGAACACGCCTGCGTGAACTTAATCTGAGTAAGAAAATCTCTATAATTACAAATCCAACAATATCGAATCTCTATGGGAAGGTAGTAGATGAAGGGTTAAAAAGATCTGGATTTGAGCCGATAATAATAACAATACCTGATGGAGAAGAATACAAAACCCTTCTATGGATAAGTCATCTATACGATGAACTTCTCACTTACAGACTTGACAGGAGGTCAGCTATTATTGCACTTGGTGGTGGTGTGATAGGTGATATGGCAGGTTTTGTGGCAGCCACATACATGAGGGGTATCCCTTATATACAGGTTCCTACAACCCTGCTTGCGCAGGTTGATAGTTCGGTTGGTGGAAAAACCGGAGTGAATCATATCCTCGGTAAGAATATGATTGGCTCATTCTATCAGCCAGGACTTGTATGGATAGATATAAAGACACTTGAAACCCTTCCTGATAGAGAGTTAAGGGCTGGTATATCAGAGGTGATAAAGTATGGTATGATTGCAGACATCGAATTCTTTGAATATCTCGAGAAGAAAATAGAAAATATTATATCCCTTGACGAACCGCCCCTTATCCATATTATTAAAAGGTCCTGCGAGATAAAGGCAGAGGTAGTATCAAAAGATGAAAGAGAAGAAGGACTGAGGTCTACACTTAATTTTGGACATACAATCGGGCATGCTATAGAGACACTTACGAATTATACTACCTATAAACACGGAGAGGCAGTAGCTTTAGGGATGCTTTATGAGGCGAAGATTGCGAACAGAATGGGTCTCTGCAATAAAGATATTTTGGAAAAATTAAAAGTCCTTATTCTGAGGGCAGGATTACCAACAAAACTGCCTGATATATCAGCCGATAAAATAATCGAGGCTATGCAAATTGATAAAAAGGTGAGAGAGGAAAAGATCAGAATAGTATTACCTGAGGAAATAGGTAGGGTATCACTTAGAGAGATAGATAATTCAATTATACAGGCAGTCATTGAAGAGAAGGGGACTAAGGAATGAGACAGATATTTAAAAAGACTTACCTTTTGTTACCACTTTCGCTTTTCTTTTTAATTAATTGCGGAGGAGCAAAAAACCCTGCAGCCCCGAGCGGAGCCGTAATAACTATTAACCCTTCAAGTTTTGAACTGACTACAGGGTCAACCCTTTCTGTTACATACCGAACTGCATACTTTACTATAACTGTATACCAGGACTCTGAAAAAACCAAACTCATGGATAATATAAAGATAACTATTGACCATGTATTTGCAAGCCCTGCGGAAAGGTATTATATACAGTTTTACCATGATGGTGAAAGGGTTGAGTCTCCTTTAACAGTTACAACCGATAACTATGGGACCTATGTGCTACGTGTTGATTTCTTGAGCGGAGGGGGTGCAGCCTATAAAGGGGATATAAATGTAAGATCCGGATCAGCATTCATAAATGCTACCTTTGAGGTAAAAACAGATTAAAAGATGGAACAGCAGGAGAATTAAACAATGATAATACTAAGGATAATTGGTATTTCCTTTATAGTTATTATCTTTATTATAGGTTGTAGCTCTGGGGATTGGGATAATCCCACGGGTAATACTTCAGACCCTCGAATTATCAGCGTAATTCCGCCACGAAGTGCTGATGGGGTATCTTTAGGTTCAGAAATTGTAGCCTTCTTCAGTGAGGATATGGATTCCTCGACAATAAATAACGGAAGCTTTTATCTGACACCTTCAGCTGCAGGAACTGTGAGTTATAATGCCACACAGAAGGCTGCTGTATTTACCCCAGTGGGTCTAAGCTCTGACACAAACTATATAGCAACTGTAACTACAGGGGTAAAAGATACATCAGGAAGGGCAATGCTTACAGGATACAGTTGGTCGTTTTCAACAAAATCACAGTCAACCACCCATGTTCCTTAATTAAACCTTTTTATCAGTCTATGTTTATTAAACAAAATTACCCTATTAATAAAAAAGAAACCCCTTTACAAATACCCTTCTTTTTGATAGCCTAATTAAAATCCCGGTAGGACAGGCGTGTCCCGCCTGTCAAAAGCATTTTAGACAGCCGAGACGGCTGTCCTACGATGCGAGGAGATATAATGAAAAAAATCGAGGCTATAATCAAACCATTCAAATTAGATGAGGTGAAGGATGCCCTGAATGAGATAGGAATACAGGGAATTACAGTTTCTGAGGTAAAAGGATTTGGAAGACAGAAGGGTCACACAGAGTTATACAGAGGAGCAGAGTATGTAGTTGACTTCTTACCAAAGGTGAAGATGGAGATTGTGGTACCCGATAACCTTGTCCTCAAGGTTATAGAGACAATACAGAATACAGCAAGAACAGGAAGGATTGGAGACGGAAAAATATTTGTAACAAATGTTGAAGAGGCTATAAGAATAAGGACAGGGGAAAAAGGAGAGGTTGCTGTCTAAAAAGGCTATCTTTTTATTAAATTTATATACCCCGCTGCTTGCAGCGGTTGGGAAACATTTTGTTTTGTCATTCCTGCGAAAGCAGGAATCCAGTATTTATGTTTCTGGATTCCGCATCAAGTGTCGAAGACCCGACCCATAGGGCGGAATGACGATGTTGTTTTTTAGTTTATGATACCCCGCAGTTTGCTGCGGGGAGGTTCATTTCAAAATAATTTTCCACTTAACACCTTATTTGCAAAATTACCAGGAGGGGAATCCATACCAAATATATTGATGGCTGTGTTTAGTCGGTTTAAAAATGAAATGGATACACATCTCGCTTCGATTGCGCTCCCGGCATTTGCTTCCGCAGATAAAAATAGCAATCTATAGGGTTGAATTCTAAAGTCAGAAATAGTATTTTCGGGAGGAACAGATTGACATTAAATTAGAAAAGATATTAATTCCGATTGTCATAGCCCTACTATCCACATCTGTATTATTCATTATAAGAGGTATTGCCTTCAGACTATTCCATAGATGGGCAGAAAAGACAGAGTCAAGGATAGATGACATAATAATTAAATCATTTAGAACTCCTTCCATTTACTGGTGTATTGCCATAGGTCTTTACATCGGAGTGGCGATATCAGAGATTCCTGAAAGGTATGTTTTCTATATCAGTAAGGTGATCCATATTATTGTTATACTCTCTATCACGATTGCCACAGCAAATCTCGCGGGCAAAATATTTACCGATTACGTGCAGAAAGCAAACCTCCCCATCCCCACAACCGGACTCGCATATGGCATATTAAAAGGGACAATACTAGTTCTCGGATTTTTGATAATACTCAGTGTACTCGGTATCTCCATTACGCCTCTCATTACCGCACTGGGTGTTGGAGGGCTTGCAGTTGCACTCGCTCTTCAGGATACGCTTGCAAATCTCTTTGCAGGCATTCATATCCTTGTGGAAAAATCCATCAGGGTTGGGGATTTTATCAGACTTGAAACAGGACAGGAAGGCTATGTTGATGACATTACATGGAGAACTACGAGGATAAGGATGCTGCCTAATAACATGGTTGTGATTCCCAACAGCAAGCTTTCGCAGAGTATTGTTACAAACTATTATCTTCCTGAAAAACGTATGTCACTACTGATCCCGATAAGTGTAAGCTATTCTTCCAACCCCGAAAAGGTTGAAAGGATACTCATCGAAGAAACAAAGAAGGCTGTTGGTGAAATTCCGGGTTTGCTCGGTGATCCGGAGCCTTTTGTAAGATTCATCCCGGGATTTGGTGAAAGTTCTCTTGATTTCACACTTATATGCCAGGTCAAGGAGTTTGTTGACCAGTACCTTGCCCAGCATGAGCTGAGAAAGAGGATTTTTAAGAGATTCGGTGAGGAGGGGATTGATATACCATTCCCTCACAGGACAGTTTATATGAGGGAGGAGAAGGAATGGAAGCGTTAGCAACAGAAAGGAGGTGAACGAGCATGGCAGTAGAAAGAATATGAGGGAGGGGAAGGAATGGAAGCGTTAACAAACCTTGATTTTCAAGGTTTAAAGAAGTCCTGATTTATTGGGATTCTAAATTAAAAGGAGGTAGTATAATGGATGAAAGAGATGTTTACAGTGCAAAGGAGGTAATGCAGTCTGCAATGAAAAAAGGCCCTATGAGGCTTGCGCTGATTATTGGAGCAATTCTGGTGTTTTTTCTGTTTCTAAGGCCATGGATTCAGATTGGAGCAGGTGAAAGAGGGATTGTCCTTAATTTTGGCGCTGTTCAGAAGGATGTGCTTG
>CAKKSD010000004.1 GCA_919902995.1 Thermodesulfovibrionia bacterium | reverse complement strand
AAATTAGGACATTTCTATTTTGGCTAATTAGGACATTATCATTTTGGTGTTACATGGAAAGATAGGGTCAAAAGACAATATTATTTATCTGAACTTAGGTGGGAGGCTTTTAGCCTCCCCACCCGACAAAGCACCCACCTGGATGTGCAGCATAGGAACCTTTATAATCGAGCGTCTTCATCTTCCCATGCCTCTGCCTTCCCTGTGTTTCCATATTTCTTCTTTCTTCCACTCTCTTCCTTCCTGTTACCTCTCAGGCGGCCTATCTCTCTCAGGCGGCCTATCTCCTCCAGGCGGCCTATCTCTCTCAGGCGGCCTATCTCCCCCAGGCGGCTTATACCTCTCAGGTGGCCTATCTCTCTCAGGCGGCCTGTCCCAGTATCTGTCTCTCTCCCAGCCTCTCCAGTTCTTCTTAAGCTGTCCGTGGGGGATGTGTTTATGACCTGGTGGTACGGTACGGAAATTGGGGGACAGATTTAAAAAAACACCAGGCACCCTGGCAAGCGCGATATAAACCCATGGCCCGTTATAAACAGTAGCCCTGTACCAGTATCCTTTATGTGGACGGTACCAGTAGCCGTGGTAAAAGAAGATATCTGGTTCAATATCCGGGACAAAGTAGACGTAGGTATTCGGAATAAGGAACACAGAAGGGGGAGCAGGAAATACAAAAGGCGGTGGTGGAGGGATAGAAACTCCTGCTTTTACTTCCATCGTATAGCCGAGCAATGCCATAAGCATTGCTCCAACAAACAATATAATTAATGTGCCTTTCTTCATAGAAACCTCCTAAGTTTAAATTGCATAATTTTTAAGTTATACAAAGAACCTCCCTTCCACCTCCTTTCCGCATGAAATACACCTGTTTGACTTCATGTTTGTCTTAACCACATTAAACCTCATCCTGCTTATAACAGCATTTCCACACCAAGGGCAGTAAGTATCTCAGGAAGGATTAACAGCCCTTTTATAACACCTCTCTATCTTTCAGGTGGAAGAGGCCTTTCCTGGGGAAGCGGCCTCTCTGTCTTTTCCTTCCTGAACCTTTCAGGACGTTTCTCCCTCGCCTCTGCAATTATCTTCCTTATCTCCCTTTCGAACTCCTGCTGGAAGATTACGAACCTTGCCTGCTGTTCAAGGGTTAGAATCTTTTTAATTTCTGACCATTCTTCTTCTTTAATCCTCTGCAGTGCCTTATGGTTCTCTTCAAGTTTATCGAGGATATTCTTCAGGTTGCCTTCGCGCTTCTCCCTGAGGGATTCCCTCAGATCCTTCATACTGCCTCTGAGGGACTGCTCTATCTCTGCCCTCTTTCTGTCGTATTTACTTAGTAATGGGAATAGACTGGTAGATGTCTTCTCGTCCAGGTCGAGGGCATCGCTCAGTCTCCACATCTTGAGTGTCTCGATCCTCTTCCTCACCTTTTCCATCTGTTCCTTTGACGGTTGTTTTTCAATGTCCTCCTGTGGTTCAGCCAGACTGACCGTGCTGAAACCTGCGACCAGTAGTACTACAAAGAAAATCTTAAACATCTTTTCTACCATATTAACCTCCTCTTCTCTGTTCTTCTCCCAATGCCTCATAGAGGCCTTCCAGTTCCTTTGAGCTCAAAGAAACAAACTCTCTGTGATAAGAATTTTCCATGAAATTCTCAGCAAATAATTCATAAAGCCTTGATTGCTCTGTAATTATGGGTATATCCTTCTCGGTTATACCATTGTAATCCAATACCGATGCTGTAAGTGGTGCAATGAAGGCTGGATCTGATTCTGACACCTTCTCCTTTTTAATATAAGTGAATAGAAGAAAGAATGTTACCACTATAGTCGCTGCAATCGGGAATTGCCTGAGCAGGAAAGATCTTAGAGAAAAGAGCTGGACTTCTTCTTCCTTTACAGTCACTCTCACTCTCTGAGGAAGGGTTTTCCAGAAGAGATCTCCCGGGTCAGGCGCTTCGAATTTAACGAGTTCTTTAAGGAACGATAACTCACCCCTGCATTCCCCACATTCATTCAGATGCGTCTCAATATCCTTTCTCGTCTCTCCCTGGAGTGTCCCCTTGAGATAGTCAGGAAGTATTTCCCTTATTCCGTCATGTTCAAATCTCATATCCCTTCTCCATATGTGCCACAGACTTTACAGGTCGTAGGCTTTCAAAATCTCTCTCAATTTTTTAACGCCCTGGTGATAATGTGCCTTTACAGCACCCTCGGAGCATTTCATCACCTTCGCAGTCTCACTACAACTCAGACCATCATATGCCCTGAGGGTTATTGCGAGTCTCTGCCTTTCTGGTAGTTCACTCAGACCCCTTTTTATGCAAACCTTTTTCTCCTTCTCCAGAATATCTGAAAGGGCGCCTGTCTGTCCTGAAATAAGTTCAGGATCAATATTCGATTCATCAAGTTCTATCTCTCCCTCTCTTCTCTGTTTGATATGATTCAGACCTGTATTTGTGGCAATCTGGTATAACCATGTCTTGAACGAAGACTCTCTCCTGAAGCCCTTGATGCCTTTTATAGCCTTTATGAATGTCTTCTGTGTCAGGTCCTTTGCTTCTTCCATGTCGTATATCATCCTGTAAAGAAAGGCGTAAATCTGTCTCTGATATTTCATCACAAGTTCCTCTATTGCATCCTCATTCCCCGCAAGATATTTTTCTATCAGGACTAAGTCTTCTTCTCTACGAGTCATTGACTATCTGTTTTTCTGTTTATTTAGACAGGTGAAATTGAAAAAGGTTTAAAGGCATGAGAGATTTTTTATCTCTACTATCTTCTGTTTTGACTTCCTGCCACTGGAGATAGTAACCTGGGATTTGGTAACGCCAAAATATTCGGCAAGTAATTCAATCAGCGCCCTGTTTGCCCTGTTCTCTACCGGCTCTTCTCTAACATAGGCTGTATAGCCCGTGGTGGTCTTTTCTATTTTTTGTTGGCGTGATCTTGGTTTTACTGTGACTAAAAGTTTCATGTACAGACTCTACTTTTGTCTCATTATATTAGAACTCCCATAGATGTCAAGGAATTTGAATGACTATTTTTATGATATAATAAAAACAATGGCGTTCAGGGAAAAGGCAATAACTGTCGGGGTTGTAGTCCCCAGGGCTAAGAGATGGCAGGTCGAGGATTCCCTCGAAGAGCTTGCCCTCCTTGCCGATACTGCAGGGGCAGATGTTACCTGCACAACAATTCAGGAAAGGGACTCCTATAATCCTGCTTACCTTATTGGCAAGGGTAAGGTGAAGGATGTAGAAAGGTTATGCAGGGAGAAGAAGGCAAATCTCGTTATCTTCGATGATGACCTTACCCCTGCACAGGTTAAGAACCTTGAAGATGCCTTCGGAGTAAAGGTTCTTGACCGAACAGAGTTGATCCTCGATATCTTTGCACAGAGGGCAAAAACAAAGGAAGGGAAACTACAGGTGGAGCTCGCACAGTTAAGGTATCTCCTGCCTAAACTGGTCGGGAAAGGGCTGAGCCTTTCAAGGTTAGGAGGAGGTATAGGAACAAGGGGACCTGGAGAGATGAAACTTGAGATAGACAGAAGGAGGATCCGGGAGAAGATAAAAAAGATAGAAGAAGCCCTTAAAAAGGTAGGAAGGACAAGGGAACTCCATAGAAAGTCCAGGTCTGGTACTCCGACTGTGGCACTTGTCGGATATACAAATGCAGGAAAATCCACACTTTTTAATACATTGACTAAAGCACAGGCAAAGATAGATGACAAACTTTTTGTTACCCTCGACCCCTTGATAAGGAAGATACACCTCCCAAGCGAGGAAGATGTCTTTTTGTCAGATACAGTAGGGTTCATAAGGAAACTGCCCCATCATTTAGTTGCTTCCTTCAGGGCAACATTAGAGGAAGTAAGAGAGGCAGACCTTCTTCTTCATATTATCGACGCCAGCAGCAGAAATATGGCGGAGCAGATCGAAGCGGTGGATTCGGTCTTGAAAGAACTTGAAGTACCCCATATTCCTGTAATTTATGTCTATAACAAGATAGATAGACTGGAAGACCCAAGCTCATTCAGAAAGACCTTCTGGAACAGAAGAGACGGTGTTGCTATCTCTGCCCTGAAAGGGGAAGGGGTAACCGAACTTCTCGAGAAAATAGAAGAAAACCTTTATAGTGATAAAAAGGATATAGATTTACCGATACAGAGCAGAACGGCATCTCTTACTTGAAATCTGGCATATTTTATGCTATTGTTTAGTATATGATAGTAGAAAAAAAGGTTAAAAGATTTCTTCTTATCTTTATCGTTGCCCTCCTTGCCTCTGGTTTACTATTCTTCCTTATCAATCGCAGTCCTGAAGAGACAAATATGCCTGCCATCACAGCTAAAACAACAGAGGCGGATGTAGTAATAGACGGATTTCATCTATCCCAGACCGAAAAGGACAGGATAAAATGGGAATTGAAGGCTGAGAGTGCAGAGATTTATAGGGAAGAAAAGAAGGCTATATTAAGGAATATTGAATTAACCTTCAAGAGAACAGAAGGAAATATAACAGGCAATACCATAATCCTCAAAGGCGAAGAAGGGATACTAAATACAGAAACAAGGGATATTCTGCTTAAGAAAAAAACAAGAGATATCGTGGTTACTACAGACAGGGGATATACCTTTACGGTAGCCAGTCTCAGATGGGATGAGACCAATAGACGGATTATCAGCGATGATGATGTGATTCTGACAGGTCCGAATATCGAAGTAACGGGAAAGGGGATCTCTGTAAATGTGGATCATCAACAGATAGAGGTATTAAGTAATGTCAGGACAGTTTTCCGAAGAAAAAAAGGGTAATAACCCAATACTCCACTCCTTACTAATTATAATCAAGAAGGGATTAAAAATATTCATTATCGTAGCAGTTATATCATTGTCCCTTTTTGATATCTCAGGGGCTATCCCGGAAAAAGAGGAGAAGAAAGAGGCGAAACCTATAGTAATTACATCGGATAAACTCTCCGCCGATAATATAAAACATACTGCCCTTTTTGAAGGTAATGTGATAGCAAAAACAGAGGATATGACGATATATTCGGACAGGATGATGGTTTACTATACCGAGAATGGAGATAAGATGGACAGGATAGAGTCTTCTGGTAATGTCAAGGTTCTAAAGGGTGAAAGGACTATCGTATCAAAAGAAGCCACATATTATGCTGAAGAGGAAAAGGTTATTTTTACAGGCGACCCTCAGGCATGGGAAGGGGATAATAAGGTCACAGGAACTGTTATAACATATTTCATAAAAGACGAAAGAAGCATTGTCGAAAATAGCAAGGTGGTCATAATAAACAAAAAGGGAAAAGAGACTAAAAAGTAGGTTATGACAGATAGGATAAAAAGGTGAATGAGAAGCAGATAAATTACCTTTATGGAACAACGACAGAACCTGAATCCACTGTTTTAGAGAGTGAGACCCTCCATACCCTGAAAGCTGAGGGGCTTATAAAAAGTTACAGGGGCAGAAAGGTTGTCAATGATGTAAGCATACTTGTGAGGGCTGGCGAGATAGTAGGACTACTCGGACCAAATGGTGCAGGAAAGACAACTACTTTCTATATGATGGTCGGCCTTGCAGAACCGGATGAAGGGAAAATCTTTCTCGACGGCGAGGATATAGCTTATTTACCTATGTATAAGAGGGCAAGAAAGGGAATAGGTTATCTCCCTCAGGAACCATCCATATTCAGGAAACTTACTGTAAGAGAAAATATCATGGCGATCCTCGAGACCTTAAATTTAAGCAATTTTAAGAAGGAGATGAGGCTCAGATCACTCCTTTCAGAACTGAATATATCCCATCTCGAAAGAAATAAAGGTTATGCCCTTTCTGGCGGGGAGAGGAGGAGAGTAGAAATCACAAGGGCCCTCGTAACCTTTCCGTCGTTTATGCTCTTAGACGAACCATTTTCAGGCATAGACCCTCTGGCAGTTATCGAGATACAGAAGATCATATCGAGATTAAAGGAAAAAGGCATAGGGATACTTATCACCGATCATAATGTGAGAGAAACCCTTGCTATAACCGATAAGGCATATATTATTAACGAAGGCATCATCGTAGAATCTGGGACACCTGAGGAGATTATTCAAAGTCCCAAGGCAAGAAAGGTCTACTTGGGGGATAAATTCAGGTTATAACTGGGATACCCGATACATTTTGAATTTAGCATTTTAAAATTATAATTTTAAAATGTTAAACACTAGTTCCATAAGTAATTGCACCACTTTGGGTAAAATACCTATAGGAGGGAA
>CAKKSD010000003.1 GCA_919902995.1 Thermodesulfovibrionia bacterium | reverse complement strand
CAATGACAAGAGCGAAGGGGCTCGCAATGACAGTTTAGGAGATTTCATAGAAATCTCTGTTGCCGATACAGGCATAGGGATTTCACCCGATGACCAGAAAAGGCTATTTCAACCCTTTCAACAGCTTGAGACAACACTTTCAAAGAAATATCCAGGTACAGGACTGGGACTTAATCTCAGTAAGAAACTCGTCGAACTCCATGGAGGATGGATATGGGTGGAAAGCGAGGTCGGTAAAGGGAGCAGGTTTACTTTCGTAATACCGATGAGACAAAATACATGATGCAGGATACAGCATGCAAGTTACTGTATACTATTCCATAAAGACCTAATTATCTCTTGAATATACCCTGAAAAAGATTTAAATTTTATGGATATCCAGCTTTATATGGAGTTCTTTTAGTTGGTCTTTTGATACATCCGATGGTGCGTTTGTAAGTAGGCAGGTTGCCTTCTGGGTTTTAGGAAAGGCTATGATATCTCTTATCGTATCAACTCCTGACATGATCATTACCAATCTATCAAGTCCGAAGGCTATTCCACCGTGAGGAGGGGCACCATACTCAAGGGCATCGAGGAGAAAACCGAATTTTGTCCTTGCTTCTTCTTCTCCGAGGTTGATAGCCCTGAACATCTTCTCCTGTATGTCTTTCCTGTGTATCCTTATGCTCCCCCCTCCGATCTCGTTTCCGTTCAGAACAATATCATATGCCTTTGCCTTTACCTTTAATGGTTCTGGCTCAATAAAGGGAATATCTTCATCGATAGGAGATGTAAATGGGTGGTGCATTGGTTCAAGACGTTTTTCGTCATCATTATATTCAAAGAGAGGAAAATCTATAATCCATACAAAACTGTATTCCTGTTCATTTATAAGGTTCAGTTTTTCTGCGATATCCTCTCTCAGGCGACCGAGGGCTTCTGTTACAACAGCAAGAGTATCGGCAACAAAAAGAAGAAGGTCATCCTTTTCAGCTTCAAGCCTTTTGGAGATAGATTTAATAGAATCATCGCTTAAGAATTTGGTTATAGGTGATTCTATCCCTTTATCTGTTAACTTCATCCATGCCAGACCCTTTGCCCCATAGGACTTACTTTTTTCAATAAGTTCGTCAATCTCTTTCCTTGAAAGAACAGCAAGACCTTTTGCATTAATACCCTTAACTTTTCCACCAATCCCAATCGCATCTGTGAATACCTTAAACCCAGAGCTCGTCAAAAGGTCTGTTAAATCTTTAAGCTCGAGACCATACCTTATATCTGGCTTATCAGTTCCGAATCTATCAAGGGCATCCTGATAACTAAGTCTGGGAAATGGTCTGTCTATTTTCATTCCTTTAGTCTCATTGAATATATTGGCCATAAGTTCTTCTGTGAGGTTCATCACATCTTCCATATCTACAAAAGACATCTCGAGATCTATCTGAGTAAACTCAGGCTGGCGGTCTGATCTTAGGTCCTCATCCCTGAAGCATTTTACTATCTGGTAATATTTATCGAAGCCAGAAATCATGAGGAGTTGCTTAAAGAGCTGAGGCGATTGTGGAAGGGCATAGAAAAGGCCAGGATTGATTCTGCTGGGTACAAGGTAGTCCCTGGCGCCTTCAGGTGTACTTCTTGTAAGAAATGGGGTCTCTATATCTATGAATCCGTGGCTATCAAGAAAGTTCCTTACAGCCTTTGTTATCCTATGCCTCAATATCAGATTTTTCTGTATGTTCGATCTTCTTAAATCGAGAAACCTATACTTAAATCTGAGGTTCTCAGCCACACCTGTATCATCCTCGATTATAAAGGGTAGGGGGATAGAGGAGTTTAGGATATCAATTCTATTTGCAATTACCTCAATCTCTCCGGTAGAAAGGTTAGGATTTTCTGTATCCTCAGGTCTGAGATTTACATCTCCTTCTACAGATAAAACATATTCTGACTTGAGATCGTGGGCACATTTATGAACTTCTGAATCTATGGACGGATTAAAGACTACCTGAGTTATACCATCTCTATCGCGAAGATCAATAAAGATTAATCCCCCATGATCCCTTCTTCTGTGAACCCATCCCATCAGTGTGACTTTTCTACCAGTATCTTTTTTTCTGAGTTCGCCACAGGTATGGGTTCTTTTCATATTAGTCATTTAGCTATAGCCTTAAGCCTCGAAACCTCTTGAGGTGTTAGATATCTGTATTTACCCGTTTCGACGCCTTTCAGATCTAAAAATCCAATCTTTATCCGCTTGAGTTTTAGTACAGGGTGCCCTATCTTCTCAAGGATCTTTCTTATCTGTCTTTTTCTTCCTTCATGAATAACCATTTCTATCCAGGAGTTCTCATTAGTTTTTTTTAGCTTTTTAACATTGGCAGGTGCTGTCAAATATTCTTCTATTTTAATTCCTCTTTTCAGTCTTTCAAAATCTTTATCATCCAAGGTTCCCTTTATCTTTACATAATAGGTCTTTTTTATCTCCCTTTCTGGATGCATAACAGCATTTGCAAGATCTCCATCGTTGGTTAAAAGAAGAAGTCCCTCTGTATCATAATCAAGTCTCCCCACAGGGTAAACCCTTGTTCGTATACCTTTAAGAAGGTCAATAACCACTGGTCTTCCCTCTTTGTCTCTTAAGGAAGTAATATAACCTCTTGGTTTGTTCAGAAGGATATAGGTCTTTGGTTGTCGAGGATTTATAAGTTTTCCGTTAACCTTTATATGATCCTTTTCAGGATCAACCTTTGTCCCAAGTTTCTTAACAATCTTTCCATTTACTGTGACCCGTTCCTGCAGGATCATTTCTTCTGCATGGCGTCTGGAGGCAACGCCGGCCATTGAGATTATCTTCTGGAGTCGTTCTAACATATTCTGCTGACGCACCAAAACTTTTATGTTGTCATTGCGAGCCCGAAGGGCGTGGCAATCTCATTAGTTGAGGTTGCTTCGTCGTCCCGATGAATCGGGACTCCTCGCAATGACACTTTATTTTATGCGTCTGTATTAATCATTCCCACTCAATCGTACTTGGTGGTTTGGAACTTATATCATAGACAACCCTGTTTACACCCTTTACCTCATTTATTATTCTGTTAGAAATTATACCGAGGAGTTCGTATGGAATTCGTGCCCAATCAGCAGTCATTCCATCCTGGCTTATCACTGCCCTGATAGCTATAACATTTTCATAAGTCCTTTCATCTCCCATTACTCCAACAGTTCTCACAGGGATAAATACAGCGAAGGATTGCCAGAGCTCTTTATATAAGCCTGCCTTTTTGATTTCTTCAAGGACTACACTGTCTGCATCCCTGAGAATAACAAGTCTTTCATCCGTTACAGATCCTATAATCCTTATTGCAAGACCAGGCCCTGGAAAAGGCTGTCTCCAAACCATATCCTCAGGAAGACCCAGCTCTTTTCCGACGAACCTCACCTCATCTTTGAAAAGCTCTCTTAGCGGCTCAATCAGGGAAAATCTTAACCTTGTAGGAAGACCACCTACATTGTGGTGGCTCTTGATCGTTGCAGAAGGACCACGAAAGAAAGTGCTTTCTATAACATCGGGATATAAAGTACCCTGGGCAAGGAAATCTACCCTTCCTATCTTTTTTGCTTCCTCTTCAAATACCCTTATAAACTCCCTCCCGATAATCTTCCTCTTCCTCTCAGGTGCTTTAACCCCTGTAAGTTTCTTTAAAAAACGTCTCTTCGCATCAACATATCTGAGATTGATATGGAGGTTTCTTTTAAAGGTTTCTTTTATATTTTCAGACTCGTTCTTTCTCAGAAGACCGTTATCTACAAAGATGCATGTAAGTTTATCCCCGACAGCCCTGTGTACAAGGGCTGCTGTAAC
This sequence comes from Thermodesulfovibrionia bacterium, assembly GCA_919902995.1. Lineage (GTDB taxonomy): Bacteria > Nitrospirota > Thermodesulfovibrionia > JACRGW01 > JACRGW01 > JACRGW01. The sequence continues at coordinate 19,248 of CAKKSD010000003.1, read as the reverse complement.
AGAAGAGTCAACGCCGCCACTAAGAGCGCAGATAACCTTTTTCATGCCGACAACTTCTCTTATTTTACTAACAGAGGATTCAATAAAAGAGGTCATGGTCCATGTAGGAATACAGCCGCAGATATTATAGATAAAGTTATGGATGATTTTTACACCAGCAGGCGTATGAACGACTTCCGGGTGGAACTGTACAGCATAATATTTTCTCACAGCATCCCTCATTGCTGCTATTGGTGAATTCTCTGTATGCGCTATAGGGATGAAACCCATTGGTGATTCTTCTATCCTGTCACCATGGCTCATCCAGACGGTAGTTCGGAGTTTAGAATTAGGAGTTGAGAGTTCAGAACTAATGCCTTTTAACAAATCCGAATCATCATCAATTATTAGATCAGCCCTCCCGTATTCCCTTTTTTGCGCCTTTAAAACCCGACCACCGAGTATACGAGTCATAAGCTGCATGCCATAACAGATACCGAGTATCGGAATGCCGAGTTTAAAGACTTCAGGATTACATATCGGTGCGTTTTTATCATAGACACTTGAAGGACTACCAGAGAGGATTATCCCTTTAGGATTAAAAGACTTTATTTTATCAATATGGATATTAAAACTGAATATCTCGGAATAGACCTTACCTTCCCTCACTCTTCTTGCTATAAGTTGGGTATACTGGGAGCCAAAGTCTAGGATTAATATCTTTTCACTTATATTCACAGCCATTCCATTCTGTAGTTCGGGGATTCTCTTGTAATTATCACATCATGGACATGGCTTTCTCTTAAGCCTGCGTTAGTTATCTTTATAAATCTTGTCTTCTTCCTAATTTCCTTGATATTTTTACACCCACAATATCCCATTCCTGACCTGAGCCCACCTATGAGTTGGTGGACACTTGCAGAAAGAGATCCTTTATATGGAACTCTTCCTTCAACCCCTTCAGGGACAAGTTTTGCCTCTTTCACTCCTTCCTGAAAGTATCTATCTTTAGTTCCTGCCTCCATAGCACCGATAGATCCCATTCCCCTGTAAACCTTATAACTCCTTCCCTGAAAGAGGACTACTTCCCCGGGACTTTCTTCTGTACCTGAAAAGATACCTCCGATCATTACTGAGCTTGCTCCAGCTGCGATTGCCTTTGTTATATCGCCTGAGAATTTTATTCCTCCATCAGCCACTAAAGGTATCCTATATTTATCTGCTACAGAAGCGCATTCCCACAAAGCAGTTATCTGGGGTAACCCTGCACCAGCTATAACCCTTGTAGTACATATAGAACCTGGTCCAATTCCAACCTTTACAGCATCCGCACCCGCCTTTATAAGATCCTTTGTCCCTTCTGCTGTAGCTACATTTCCGGCTACCAATTCTGTTTCGGGATACCTCTTCTTTATAGCCTTTACAGTTTCGATAACACCTTTAGAATGGCCATGGGCGGTGTCTACTACAATGAGATCAACGCCAGCCTTTAAGAGGGCATCAACCCTGTCTATTGTTCCAACACCAACACCAACGGCAGCCCCTACCCTTAACCTTCCAAGTCTATCCTTACAGGCATTGGGATATTTTTCTCGTTTTTCTATATCTTTTATAGTAATAAGACCTCTGAGTCTGAAATTATTATCAACTATAGGAAGCTTCTCTATCCTGTACTTATGAAGAATTTCTTTTGCCTTATCAAGATCTGTTCCTATTGGTGCTGTTATAAGTTTTGATTTAGTCATTACCTCTAAGATTTTGAGGTTCAACCTTTTTTCGAATCTAAGGTCCCTGTTTGTGAGAATACCAACCAGCTTCCCTTTTTTTGTAACAGGTACACCGGAAATGCGATATTTCTCCATCAATGATAATGCCTCATATATCTTCTGATCAGGGGTAACTGTAATCGGGTCAACGATCATACCGCTCTCTGATTTCTTTACCTTGTCCACCTCAGCTACCTGGGCGTTGATAGATAGTGCCCTATGAATTATGCCAATTCCACCTTCACGGGCAAGGGCTATAGCGAGCCTTGACTCTGTGACGGTGTCCATTGCTGCACTTACAATGGGGATATTGATCTTGATTTTTCTTGTAAGATAAGTAACGGTATCTACATCCTTTGGCAGAACATCTGATTTTGCTGGTACTAAAAGGACATCATCAAATGTTAGAGCCTCTCTGATATTCTTCTCTCTCATTTACTTTCTCCTTTTCAGAAAACCTATGATTTTTATAGAAAATACCACAATAAAGAGTAAGGCGTCAAGGGGAATCTACATTTATGTTGATAAAAAACTTGACATTATTCGTTTATAGGCGTATATGTATAAATAGAATTTTTTATTGGTAATAAAATCTATAAATCTTTCTAAAGGGGGTGAGAGCTTAATTTTTAAATATTTTTTAAATTAAAATCATCAAACAAGAGCCTGTTTTATATTTCTATCCTGCATGGCTCTATGGAAGGAGGGTTGTATGAATATTTCCCGACGTAGTTTCCTTAAACTATCAGGTGGTGCCATTGTGGTGAGTACACTGGGTATCAACCTCGATCCTGCAAAGGCTTATGCTCAGAGCCTTAGAATAAAAAATGCAAAAGAGACTTATACAATATGCCCTTATTGTTCAGTAGGGTGCGGAATGATTACGCATACGATGGAGGGTAAGGTTATTAATACAGAAGGCTACCCAGATCATCCGATTAACGAGGGTACACTTTGTTCTAAAGGTGCTTCACTATACCAGCTTATAAATAATCCTCTGAGATTAAAAAAACCGAGGTACCGTGCCGCTGGGGCAACTGAATGGAAAGAAGTCGAATGGGATTGGGCATTAGATGAGATAGCAAAGAAGATAAAGGCTACAAGGGATAAAACATTTAAGATGACCTCAAAGTCGAAGGTAAAGGAGAAACAACCTGACGGAACAGAAAAAGAAGTTGAAAAAGAATTTGTAGTCAACAGGACTGATAGTATATCCCATCTTGGAAGTGCCTGCCTGGATAATGAAGAATGTTATATGCTCCAGAAACTCCTCCGTTCGTGGGGAGTTGTTTATATTGAACATCAGGCACGTGTCTGACACTCCTCAACTGTAGCGGCTCTGGCAGAGTCGTTTGGTCGCGGTGCAATGACAAACCACTGGATTGATATAAAGAATGCTGATGTTATTCTTGTAATGGGTGCCAATCCAGCCGAGAATCATCCCGTATCAATGAAATGGGTAATGAATGCAAAGGAGAAAGGCGCAAAACTCGTAGTTGTTGACCCACGCTTTACAAGGACCGCTGCTAAGGCAGACATATACGCTCCCATGCGTTCAGGCACCGACATTGCGTTCCTTGGAGGGATGATTAAATATATTATAGACAAGGATCAATACTTCGGGGAATATGTTGTGAATTACACAAATGCCGCATATCTCGTAAACCCTGAATTTAAAGGTCCTGGAGAACTCGATGGTATTTTTTCAGGCTATGATGATAAGACAAGAAAATACGATAAAAAAACATGGTCCTATCAAATGGATGAAAAGGGGCTACCCAAAAAAGATCCAACACTGAAGGACACTAACTGTGTATTTCAACTCCTAAAAAAACATTACTCTCGCTATACCGTAGATAAGGTTTCTTCTATTACCGGGACTCCGAAGGAAAAGCTCATCGAGGTATATAAGACCTTTGCATCTACAGGAAAGCCTAACAAGGCAGGGACTGAGCTCTATGCTATGGGATGGACACAGCATACAGTTGGGACACAGAATATAAGGACAATGTCTATCATCCAACTCCTTCTCGGCAATGTGGGAATAGCAGGAGGCGGTGTGAATGCCTTGAGGGGTCAATCCAATGTTCAGGGCTCCACAGACCATGGACTTCTATTCAATATATTGCCTGGATATAACCCTTCACCCACCGCCACACTCGTTGACTTAAATGCATATAATGAAAAATTCACATCAAAGACAAAAGATCCGAAGAGTGTTAACTGGTTGGGTAACAGACCTAAGTATATTACGAGCTATCTCAAGGCTATTTTCGGAGATAAGGCTACAAAGGAAAATGACTTTGGATATGCATGGCACCCAAAGCTTGACGAAGGCCAGAATGGGTCATGGCTCGTACTGTTTGACCAGATGTTCAAAGGCAATTTTGAAGGATTCTTTGCATGGGGTGAGAATCCTACATGTTCGAGCAGTAATGCCGGGAAGATAAGGAAGGCGCTTTCTAATCTCAAATGGATGGTGAATGTGGACCTATTTGACAACGAGACAGGCTCATTCTGGAAAGGCCCTGGAATGGACCCAAAGAAGATACAGACAGAGGTCTTTCAACTCCCTGCCTGTTCTTCGGTAGAAAAAGAAGGTAGCCTCACCAATTCAGGACGTGTTGCACAATGGAAATATAAGGCAATAGAGCCTATAGGTGAATCAAGACCTGATTATGAAATAGTGAATGAAATTTATTTCAGGGTCAAAAGGATTTACCAGAAACAGGGTGGTAAATTCCCGGAGCCGATTCTGAACCTCACATGGGAATATGGTGAAAAGGGAGTAGATGGAAAGATCAAAAAGTTCGACATCCATAGAGTGGCGAAGGAAATTAATGGGTATTACCATGCAGATTTAAAGACCGGTAAAAAAGGCGAACTCGTTGGGACATTTGTCCACCTCCAGGCAGATGGTACAACTTCCTGTGGAAACTGGATTTACTGCCAGAGTTATACGCAGAAAGAAGGAAAGATTATAAATATGATGGCGAGGAGGAAAAAAACTGATGTTGCAGGTCTTGGACTATTCCCTGAGTGGGCATGGTCCTGGCCGGTCAATAGAAGGATACTTTATAACAGGGCGTCCGTTGACCCTCAGGGTAAACCATGGAATCCAAAACGGCCAGTTATAAAATGGAATCCCGATAAACTGGATCCAATGACAAAAAAGACTGCGCCGGGATGGGATGGCGATGTGCCTGACGGTCCTGCTCCTCCAATGGCAGATGAAAAGGCGGGGAAATACCCATTCATTATGAGACCAGATGGGATGGGTTCTGTCTTCGGACCTGGACTTGCAGATGGACCATTCCCCGAACATTACGAACCTCTTGAATGTCCAATAAAGGAAAATCCGATGTCTAAGAAACACAGGATAAACCCTGTAATAAAACTATTCTATACAAAGGAGACAGGGCTACCTGAGGACATATATCTCAACAATGATCCTAAATACCCTTATGTTTCTACTACCTACAGAGTTACAGAACACTGGCAGACTGGCGTTCTGACAAGACGTGAACCGTGGCAGCTCGAGATGATGCCGTCACAGTTTGTTGAAGTTAGCAAGGAACTCGCTGAAAAGAAGGGAATCAAGAATGGTGAAAAGGTTATAGTATCTTCTGCACGTGGCAAGGTTTCGGCAATAGCGATAGTTACTGAGAGGTTTAAGCCCTTTAAAGTGATGAATGAAACGATTCATCAGGTCGGGCTTCCATTCCACTTTGGCTGGCAGTATCCCGAAGGTAGTGAGTGGGATAGCTCTAATCTTCTCACGCCTACAATCGGAGATGCGAATACACTAATACCTGAGACAAAGGCCTTTATGGTCAATGTCGAGAAGGCTTAAGGGGGTGATGATATGGCAAAAAAAGCATTACTTATTTCGCCGGAGTTGTGTATAGGATGCAGAGGTTGTCAGACTGCCTGTAAGTCATGGAACCAGCTCTCTGGGACAAAAACAACAAATAGAGGGAGCTATGAGAACCCGCCTGACCTTACACCAGATCTATATAACAGGATAAGGTATGTTGAAATGTCTTCAGAAACTAATATAATGCGCTGGCTCTTTGTAAGCCAGAGATGCATGCATTGCGATGATGCGGGATGCATTAAGATATGTCCTGCCCCTGGAGCCCTATTTAAAACCAAAGAGGGTGCTGTAGCTTTCAATAAAGAAAAATGCATTGGATGTAAACTCTGTGTAGCTGGTTGTCCGTTCGATGTTCCGAGATATGATGAAAAAGATAAGATTTCTAAATGTCACCTCTGCTCGGATAGAATTGCTGAAGGACTATCTCCTGCCTGTGCAAAGGCATGTCCAACTGGAGCTATTGCTTATGGTGACAGAGACTCTATGATAAACAGGGCAAAAGGTGCAGGTTATCAGAAAATCTATGGTGAGACAGATTTAGGGGGGCTTGGTGCTCTCTATGTATTCAAAGATCCGCCAAAGGTTTATGGTATGATTGAGAAACCTGCTATTCCAGAAACCGTAGTCTTCTGGCATAAGGTTTTGAAGCCCCTTACATATATAGGGCTTGGAGGAGCTGTGGCTGTATCATTATTACATTATGTTGCTGTTGGCCCGAAGAAGGATGAAGGAGGTGAAGAGAAATGACGCAAATGGTTAGGAAGGCAAATGCCTTTGATATATTAAACCACTGGGTTCTATCAATAAGTTTCTTGGTGCTCACAATAAGTGGATTCGGGTTTCTCTTCCATCTTGAGCAATTGAATTCCCTTTTCGGGAATTTCAATAATATGAAAGTGGTTCATAACTGGGGAGGAGTTGTATTTTCTGTGTCACTGTTCTTCACTCTATTCTCTTACCTTCCTGAAGCTCTGAGCTTAAGTTCAGATGATATAGGATGGATAGTGAAGGGTGGGGGTTATTTCTCCAAAAAGGCTGTAATCCCACCGCAGGGAAAACTGAACACTGGCCAGAAACTTTACTACCTCTTTACCCTTATATTCGGTATAACGATTGCTGCCTCAGGATTGATTATCTGGCTTCTGCCGGGTGTAAGGACCTGGGTTCTTTTATCCCATCTTCTGCATAACTTAAGCTTCAATCTGATGGTTATAGCAATCCCATTCCATATCTATCTCGGGACTCTTGCCAATCCGGGGACTTTCAGGATAATGGTCTATGGTACTGTCCCACTCGAATGGGCTAAGAAGAGGCACTCCAAATGGGTTCAGAAGATGGGGTTTTGATGTTTTTTAAAATATGAAAAAGTAGGACAGTCATTCAGGCTGTCCTACTTTCTTTTTTGTTTGCGTTATTCATGTTTAATATGTCTATCACGATCGTAAATATAGAAGAATTTATAGAGAAAAAACCACATCTGAAGGATGCGCTCAGGCTATATGAAAAGGTGCTTGAGTTTAGGGAATCTGTATCTGGTATATATAAAAACTCGATTTCTCCTGAAGATGTATCCTATCCTTATGAATTAATTAGCCCTATCTTTGAATATTTTTCCTCTATCTTTGATATTCCGCAAGAAAATTTAGTCTCTGTAATAGAGGCAATGAAACTTGGACAGATTGACTTTACGAGACTTCCACTGAATGAGGTACCCTCCTTTTCACTTCCTTATCATGAGGATGAACTTGCAATGATTCTTTTTCTTGCCAGTAAGCCATATTTTCTTAAGTTAAAGGGATTGTTCAATGTTGAAAATATATTCTGGCAGGAGGGGAGGTGCCCGATATGTAACTCAATGCCATCAATGGCATCCATCGATGCAGATGGGAAAAAACATCTCTATTGTTCGTTCTGTGATAATACCGGTTATTATAAACGTATAGGGTGTCCGATATGTTTAAATGATGATTCATCAAAAATAAATATTATTACTGCAGATGGAGAGGACGGTTTCAGGATAGATACCTGTGATGCCTGCAATTCATATCTGAAAACTCTTGAAATCGGTTTATTAAACAATTTTACTCCTGATATCGCAGACCTTATCAGCCTTCCGCTTGATATTATAGCCCAGGGTAAGGGTTACAGGCGAAATTCACCCAATCCTTTGGGAATGATAAAAACAGTGTAAGGGATTCATCGTTTAAATCCTTTCTTTTTTAAAACCCTACCAAAATATCTATAGAATTTAGCTTAAAATACTGTTAAAATTATTGCGTGATGACTATTACAGAAAAGATTCTTGCAAACCATACTGGCAAAAAAGAGGTACATCCTGGTGAACTGATAAATGCAAGGGTTGACCTTATACTTGCAAATGATATAACTGCACCTATTGCGATTAATGAATTTAAGAAGGCAGGCGGCAGAAAGGTTTTTGATAAAGAGAGGATTGCACTTATACCTGACCACTTTGCCCCAAATAAAGATATAGCCTCAGCAGAGCAATGTAAAATATTAAGGGAATTTTCTAAAGAACAGGAATTGAAACTCTATTTTGAAGTAGGGAGAATGGGCATAGAACACGCCCTGCTTCCCGAACAGGGGATTGTCCTTCCAGGGGACCTCGTTATTGGTGCAGACAGCCATACATGTACATACGGGGGGCTCGGTGCATTCTCTACAGGTGTAGGATCAACAGATGTTGCAGCAGCAATGATTACAGGAGAATCCTGGTTTAAAGTCCCTGAGTCAATGAAATTTATCTGTAGAGGGAAACTAAAGAAATGGGTTGGAGGAAAAGACCTGATCCTCCATACGATAGGGGATATCGGGGTTGATGGTGCCCTTTATAGGTCTATGGAATTCACTGGTGATGTGATAGAGCGTCTCCCGATGCATGGTCGTCTTACAATATGCAATATGGCGATAGAGGCAGGGGGAAAGAGCGGAATAATAGCCCCTGATAATATAACAGAGAACTATATAAAAAATAGGGCAGGAAGACCTTATAAATTTTATTCCTCAGACAAGGATGCAAAATATATGGAAGTAAAGGAATATGACTGTTCAAAAATAGAACCTCTTGTTGCTTGTCCGCATCTCCCAAGCAATGTAAGGCCTGCTACAGAGCTCTTTGAGATAACAATAGATCAGGTCGTTATAGGGTCATGCACAAATGGACGAATAGAAGATCTTAGAGAAGCAGCATTGGTTCTAAAAAGCAGAAAGGTCCATCCCTATGTTAGGACGATAGTTATACCTGCAACTCAGGATGTCTACCGTCAGGCCCTTGAGGAGGGACTTATAGAGATATTCTTGAATGCAGAGGCATCTATATCTACGCCTACCTGTGGCCCTTGCCTCGGTGGATATATGGGTGTCCTTGCTAAAGGTGAAAGGGCTATTGCAACAACTAACAGAAACTTCGTCGGTAGAATGGGACATCCTGAAAGTGAGGTATATCTGAGTAACCCTGCAGTAGCTGCGGCATCGGCAGTTCTTGGAAGGATAGGAGTCCCTGAAGAACTGGGGCTTTAAAAAGTCAAGAATACCAAAAGAAACTTATTAGTGTTGATGATAATTGATATACCATGTCTGACCTTACACCATTAATGAACCAATATAAAAGTGTCAAGAAAGATTACCCCAATGCAATACTCTTCTTTCGTGTAGGGGACTTCTATGAGATGTTCTATGAGGATGCAATTACTGCCTCGAAAGTCCTCCAGATAACACTTACATCGAGAAATAAGGGGAAAGAAGATCAGGTTCCCCTATGCGGAGTTCCCTACCATGCAGCTGATTCCTACATAACGAAACTTATAAGGAACGGATTTAAGGTTGCCATCTGTGAGCAGGTAGAAGATCCAAAACTTGCAAAGGGTATCGTTAAGAGGGATGTAGTGAGAGTTATTACGCCGGGCACGTTTCTTTCAGAGAATGCGCTTGAGGCTAAGGAAAATAATTTCATCCTCAGCATATACCAAAAAGGAAAGATTTGCGGTCTTGCCTTTGCCGATCTATCTACTGGTGATTTTTCCCTTTACGAGACAGTTGGAAGCTTAGAGGATGAGATTGTGAGACTTGCCCCAAAAGAGATCCTCTACCCTGAAGAGTTGAATTTGTCTTTACTCCAAACTCCGAACTCCGAACTCCGAATTCATCTCACTCCCTATTCTGATTGGTTCTTTGATTATCCTGAGGCAAGGAAAAAGCTCCTCAATCATTTCAGGGTAAGTTCACTCGAAGGTTATGGCTGTGAAGGATTAGTTGTTGCTATTTCGGCTGCGGGTGCATTGATAAGCTATCTCGATGAAAATCTGAAGGTCGTAGACTCGACTCATAGAGGTACCTTAGAGAATATAAAGAGGATAAAACCATTAATGAAAGGATCCTATATGTTCCTTGATGCCCCTACGCAGAGAAATCTCGAACTTACCAATAGCCTTTCTGAGAGAACAAAGAAGGATTCATTGTTCGGTATTCTGGATAAGACAGTTACTGCTATGGGAGGAAGGCTTTTTAAGAACTGGATACTTTATCCACTACTCGATATAGAAGAGATTAATAGAAAACAAGATGCCGTAAAGATATTGAAGGATAATTTAACACTGACAGAGGATATACAAGAAAGACTCAAAAAGGTCTATGACCTTGAAAGGCTTATAGGAAGAATAACCCTGAATCTATCTAATGCCAGGGATATGATAGCCCTTAAAGGGTCTTTAAGAGTTATACCCGAGATTAAGGTGCTTGGTGAAGGTCTTGACTCTGAAAAATTATCCGAGGTATTCGAAAGAACAGAGATATTTTCTGAAATTATTGATCTAATCGAAAAGTCTATTCACGAGGATCCCCCATTTACCTTAAGGGAAGGTAGAATTATAAAGAATGGATACAATGAAGAACTCGATAATCTCAGGTCTATTAGTTCAAAGGGGAAAGGATTTATAGCAGAGTTGGAACAAAGGGAGAAGGAAAGGACAGGGATAAACTCTTTAAAGGTACGGCACAACAAGGTCTTTGGATATTATATTGAAGTTACAAAGGCAAATCTTTCCCGGATTCCTTCAGACTATATGAGAAAACAGACCCTTGTTGGAGCAGAGAGGTTCATAACCCCTGAACTCAAAGATTACGAAGAAAAGGTATTAAGAGCTGAGGAAAGGATACTGGAACTTGAATATGAGATATTCCAGAAGGTTAGAGAAGAAATGGCAAAAGAGGCAGAGAGGATTCAGAGGACAGCAAAGGCTATAGCTGAACTCGATGTACTTACGTCTCTTGCAGTTGTTGCCAGATACTATAATTACTGCCAGCCAGTAGTCGACGAGGGCGAGACTATAGAAATAGTAGAAGGAAGGCACCCTGTCCTCGAAAGGCTCGATCTCGGAGAGAGGTTTATCCAGAATGATACACTCCTTGACTGTGATGAAAACCAACTCATGATTATCACAGGTCCAAATATGGCAGGAAAATCTACTTATATGAGACAGGTTGCACTTATTGTCCTTATGGCACAGATAGGAAGTTTTATACCTGCAAAGGAAGCAAAAATCGGTCTTGTTGACAGGGTATTTACGAGGGTAGGGGCGACAGATATTATAACTAAAGGACAGTCTACATTTATGGTAGAGATGAATGAGACTGCGAATATACTTAATAATGCAACAAAGAGGAGTCTAATCATCCTCGATGAGATCGGCAGGGGAACGAGTACCTTTGATGGTGTGAGTATCGCCTGGTCAGTGGCTGAATATATCCATGAAAATATCAAAGCCAGGACACTCTTTGCAACACATTACCATGAACTTACTGAACTTGCACTTTCAATGGAGGGGGTGAAGAATTACAGTATCTCTGTAAAGGAATGGAAGGACGAGATCATATTTCTCAGAAAAATAGTAGAAGGCGGAACAGACAGGAGCTACGGCATACAGGTTGCGAGGTTAGCAGGACTTCCAGAGGATGTTATACTCAGGGCAAAAGAGGTTTTATCCAATTTAGAAAAAGGAGAATTAAATGAGATAGGTGAACCAAAACTTGCCCATTCCGATTTCAAAAAACCTGAAAGGCGTACAAACCAACTCGACATCTTCACAACACAGGCAGACCCTGTTGTAAAAGAACTCCTTGGCCTTGATATAATAAATATGACACCCCTTGAGGCGTTGAATAAGCTCTACGAGTTTAGAAAAAAGCTGAACGGTAAAGAAAATATGGATAAAGAGGAAAACTGAAAGAGTGCTCTTTATTCAAACATGAATAGTTCTTATTTTTATGGAGATTAAACGATATACCATAAAGACAACTGAAAAACCTGAGAAGTTTTCAGTAGATTATGCCAGGGAATTAAATCCTGAGCAGTACGAGGCGGTGATGGCAGGGGATGGGCCTATCCTCGTAATTGCAGGCGCTGGAAGCGGGAAGACAAGGACTGTAACCTACAGGGTGGCGAGACTCATGGAATCAGGGATAGACCCTTCTAAGATTCTCCTCGTGACATTCACGAATAAAGCAGCCAAGGAAATGCTCCACAGGGCAGAGATTCTTATAAAGACTGACATTAAGAGAATCTGGGGAGGGACATTCCACCATATAGGGAACTTGATCCTGAGGAGGCATGCAGAAACACTCGGATATAAGCCAAACTTCTCTATCCTTGACAGAGAAGACTCAAAGGATCTCATTAATGCCTGCATTTCAGATGCAGGCATTAATATAAAGGCGAGGAGATTTCCCCAAGGTGATGTCCTCGGCGATATTATCGGCTTTTCTGTGAATACCGAAGAGCCATTGGAGAAAGTCGTTTATCAGAGGTACCCTTATTTTACCCCACTTATAGATGATATTGAGAGGGTAGCCTTTAAATATAACCAGAGAAAGAAGAGGCTTAACTTGATGGATTTTGATGACCTCCTTCTAAACTGGAAGAGGATACTTGAGGATTCACCTGATATAAATGAGATCTATTCAAACAGGTTTGAGCATATCCTTGTGGATGAATATCAGGATACAAATAAGATCCAAGCAGACATTATTGACCTTCTTGCATCAAGAAAAAAGAATTTAATGGTTGTGGGTGACGACTCACAATCTATCTATTCTTTCAGGGGGGCAAACTTTGCCAATATAATAGAGTTTCCGAAGAGATATCCATATGCCAAGGTATATAAGCTTACTATAAATTACAGGAGTACCCCAGAGATACTCGGTCTTGCAAATCAGAGTATTTCCTTCAACAGGTGGCAGTTTCCTAAGGCGCTGAAAACCGTAAAAGATTCTGGTGCTAAGCCTGTACTTGTGGCTTTCAATGATGTCCTCCAGCAGGCAGAGTTTGTAGCTCAGAGGATTCTCGAGTTAAGGGATGAGGGCGTAAGCCTGAATGATATAGCTGCGCTCTATAGATCCCACTACCACTCGATGGAACTACAGATGGCGCTTACGAAGAGAGGAATACCCTATGAAGTTCGTTCAGGAATAAGGTTTTTCGAGCAAGCCCATATTAAGGATGTGACCTCATATATGAGAATTATTATTAACCCTTTGGATGAGATAGGATGGAAAAGAATATTAAAGTTAGTTCCTAAGATAGGAAATGTAACATCTTCTAAAATATGGAATTTAATATCAACAACCGAGTACCCTCTCGATTCACTCAACTCGAGGGAAGTTACTAACCTTATACCAAGAACTGCAATAAAACCCTTCGGGGAATTTCTGGATAATATCAAAACCTTCAGAGAACCTATTCTCCTTAAGAATCCTTCTGAAATGATAAGACTTATAATCGAAAGTGGATACGAGGATTACCTTTTCACAAAATATACGGATGCAGAATCCCGTATTGAAGATCTAAATCAATTAAGTACATTTGCCATGCAGTATGAATCAACAAAAGAGTTCCTCAGTGATCTCGCCCTGCTTACAAGTGTTGTTGCAGAAGATGTAATAATGGGCGGAGAGGACGATGAGAAAGTAAAGTTATCTTCTGTTCATCAGGCAAAGGGTCTTGAGTGGAAGGTTGTCTTTATTATATGGCTTTCTGATGGTCGGTTTCCTGCAGCTAAGGCAATTAAGAACGGAGAAGGCGAAGAAGAAGAGCGGAGGCTTTTCTATGTGGCAGTTACAAGGGCGAGGGATGAAATCTATCTCTGTTATCCCATAATGTCACAAGACAGATGGCAGGAAGCGATGATAATGAAACCCTCAAGGTTCATTCAGGAGATTCCAGAAGAATTCTACGAGAAATGGGTTATAGATGAAGAGAGAATGCTTGAGATGGGAGAATGGTAGTCTATGACTCATAAAGAGACTATAAAGGAAGGACTAAGGGTTATTAAAAGGAATCTTCCTCTCGTGCTTATACAGATAGGCGTTATGTTTTTAAGTTTCCTTCTCTTTGTCATGCTTGTCGGTATTCCAGTAGCGATAGCTATAATCTATCTCGGGATAGACCTTGTAAGGTTTAAGGAAACCTTAACTGCAGTAAAAGACCCCATAGAATTCTTATATAAATATTCAGGTATTGCGATCTTTATTGTAACCACTTTCGTAGTATATCTGACGGCTGTAACAGGAATTGCCCTTTTTGTCTTTGGTGGCAACATTGCAATCATAAAGGATTCAATCAAGGATCCAACGGAAAGATTTTCCATTAAACATTTCCTTAAAGAAGGAAAGAGGTATTTTTTGCCTCTATGCTGGCTTACACTTCTATTGGGGATATCTTTTTTGATTTTTATATTTGTAATTGGTGCAATCATAGGAGTAGCCATAATACTTTTAGGGCCCTATAAAAATGAGATGATAGGGAAATTTATGATAGTTATGGCAATAATATTAGGCATGACACTGCTACTTATAGCCTTTTTAATTTTCTTACTTCTGGTGGCATTTTCGATATATGCTGTTATAGCACTTATTATTGATGAACTCAGAGCATGGAAAGCTATAAAAAGGTCATTTAATTTTATCAAGGATAATTTTTTACAGGCGATAGGTTTTTACCTTTTGCTGATAATGTGTTATTTCGTAGCTGTTATCTTGATGGTGCTTATAAATTTCCCGTTTAGTCTGATTCCTCTTATTGGACCTATTATCAGCTTTCCGTTCAAGATCTTAACCTATATCGTTCAGGTCTACCTCGGTCTTGTAATGATGGCGAGCCTTGTATCGTTATATATGAAGAATTCAGTAAGACCTTAATAATGTTATGGAATTCTTTATTATATGTATTTCAGCGGTTGTAGCATCCTTTTTGACACTCTTTTCGGGCTTCGGGCTTGGTACATTATTGATGCCTGTATTTGCGATATTTTTCCCTGTGAATGTTGCTATTGCCCTGACAGCAATAGTACACCTCTTCAATAACCTCTTTAAGCTTGCACTTTTAGGGAAATATGCAAACAGGACGATAGTATTTCGATTCGGACTACCAGCAATAGGTGCAACTTTCCTTGGTGCATGGACTCTACTATATCTTTCTGAACTGAGGCATCTCGTAACCTATCAAATCGCTGGCCATAGCTTCCAGATTACACCTGTGAAACTCATCGTCTCTATCCTTATGGTTTTCTTTGCACTCTTAGAATTGATTCCAAGATTTGAGATGATATCCTTCGAAAAAAAGTATCTTCCTCTCGGTGGTGTTATGAGTGGTTTTTTTGGAGGGCTCTCAGGACATCAGGGGGCACTACGAAGTGCATTTCTAATAAAGGCAGGTCTGTCTAAAGAGGGATTTATCGGGACAGGTGTTGTAATTGCCTGTATTGTAGATATTACAAGGATCTCTATATATAGCTCACAACTTTTATTTATCGGTATAAGTGATAATAGTATCCTACTGTTGGCGGCTGTTATTTCTGCATTCATTGGGGCATTTATAGGTAATCGCCTTGTGAAAAAGATTACTATGCGTGTGATACAGATCATAGTATCAGTAATGCTTTTTGGGATAGCCTTGGGTTTAGGGACAGGTCTGATATGAAAGGAGGTGGTATAAATGGGTATGTTAAGACTGATTGTTGCAGGACTTTTAGCACTTTCTCTTATTGCATTTCCGGCAATTGCTGCTGAGAAGAAGGCTGCATCAGGCGGATATGGCATGATGGATACGCATATGATGGAGCATCAGAAGATGATGCAGGATATGATGGGAATGATGAAGGAAGTAATGGGGATATTGAAGGATATGACCCATCAACCAAGCGCTGAGCAGAAGAAGAAACTGGAAGATATGATGAAAAGGGTAGATGATTTGATGAAAAAGCACGATGAAATGATGAAGAAGAAGATGGAAAAGAAAATGGATAAGGGAGGAGGATATTGATTTAGATAGGGGACGGATTTTAATCCGTCCCCTATGACTTTATATTAAGATAAAATGGGGGAAAAAGATGATTGAAATTATCAAACCTGTTAGATATGGAATTCTGATTGGGCTTTTATGTTTTATCATAGGTATTGGATGGGCATTCTGGCTTACCCTTGGCCATGATAGAATACATGAGACTTTGCAGAGAAAGATGCCAAGAACCTTGCAGATAGTACCTGCTCCTGGTCAAACTCAGAAAATGGAGGGAGATTCTACGCATAAAGAGGATATGAGTCATAATAAGTCTGAAGGATGGTTTAAAATAAGTCCTGCAGGAGAACAGAAAGCACATTTTAAAGGGATATACGATAATCCCCTTATGGAAATCTCGCACAGGAGGCTTACGAGAGGACATCTACATGCCATGGGTCTTGGAATAGTTACAATCGTTATATCTTTGATTCTTGCATTTACAAGTGCCACATACAGAATAAAGACCATAGCATCAATACTTTCAGGCATAGGGGGAATAATCTATCCTGTTGCCTGGGTGGTAATGGGTTATAGAACACCGACACTCGGTCCTGATGGGGCAGAGGCATCGGTAACGACAATTGCAGGGCCTGGGGTCGCCCTGATAACACTGGGGATACTTACAGCGATAGCCTTTCTTTTAAAGGATATCTTTGCAAAAAAGTAGAATAAATGTTAAGATAATTGACAGGATAAACAGTATACTCCTAAAGTATGCAGAATAAATACAAAAGATCCTTCAGAATAACCTCTCTGTCTCTCCTTTTACCCTATTTCATATTCGCTACATTTTCGGTTTATTGTGCATATCACCACTACACAAAATCAGATGATCACTACAGCGCACATCACCAGGAGAATGACGATAAGCACTGTCCGCTTTCCTCTGTCTGTAACTTAGTTCATAACGCAGGTACTTCCACCACCATTCCGTCGCTATATATACTCATTGTCCTTTTTCATGTTTCGTTAGGTCTTCAATTCTACAGGGAAAAATCTTACTTTAAAATCCTCTATAAAAATCTGAAGAGCCGTTCCCCTCCCTTTTCCCTACCTCTAAAAATATTTTCATACAAATAAAATAACCAACTGAACTAATAGTTTAATCTATCTGCCATCCCATCAATCAGGGAAGGCATATAAAAGGAGATTAGATATGGGAAAACTATTTGTAATACTATTTTGCCTAGTTGGAATTCTGTTTTTAACTTATAGGGTAGAGGCATGCGATTACTGCATACTATCACAGGGTATCTCTCCCCTTGAGACCATCAGGGGGAAAGGTATAAGGGTTACAGAAAGGTATACTGTTTTGAAAAGTGTATATAAAGGAAGCGATAAGCTTGATACCCACGGTGCTAAAGAAGAATACTGGACAACCGAGTTTACAGGATTCTATGGCATATCTGAAAACATAATGCTTTTAGCAGTAGTACCTCTGAGGAAGACTAAACTGGATGGGCACCTACATGTCCATGAGGACGGGGATGTAGAAGTAGAATCTGATAAAGGAGATGAGTTCGGACTGGGAGATATCGCCCTATTAGGACGGTACACCTTTTTTAAAACCCATACCATAGACACAACTACTACAATTGCCGCCATTGTAGGAGTGAAGTTTCCAACAGGTAAGACCGACGGGAAGACAGGTGATGGTGCAAATTTCCTCGATGCTCACCTGCAATTGGGCACAGGCTCTACAGATTTTCTCCTGGGTCTTTCTCTTAGCCACGCTATAGGGAGGTTTTCTATGGCTGCCAATCTCCTTGGCTCTATTAATACAGAAGGGGATGTCGGAGATAAGAAACATCAATTCGGAAATACGCTGAACTACGACCTGACTGCAAGATACAGGGTTTACCCCGGTAAAATTTCGCCTTTAGGACAGCAGTTATTTCTTGCACTCGGGGTTAATGGGGAGATTAGAGGAAAAGAAAAGGAGGATGGTATTGAACTCACTAATTCAGGGGGGCATACAATATATATCTCACCCGGGATTCAGGTAGTAGTATCACCTCACTGGGTATTCGAACTTTCCTATAGCCACCCTGTCTATCATAACCTTAACGGGATCCAGCTCGGAGAGGATTATAAGATCTCCGGAGGGGTGACATATCTTTTTAAGAAGTAAAAAACTTTTAGACAGGGTTCAGGTTAGAGAAGAGCCTGATCCCTGTCTCCTGAATAAAGGGGATTTATAATTGAAACACACAACTTTAATAATAGCAGGTTTTCTTGTCCTTTTCACTGAATCTCCCTCTTACAGTATTGATAAGAGACTATTTGATGCTATTGGTATCCAGGAACTGAGACAAATGGCACCTGAACTGGTACTGTCTGATTTAAATGGCAGGAAGGTGAGCCTGAAGGAATATCGTGGAAAGGTGGTATTTTTGCATTTCTGGGCGACATGGTGCAAACCCTGCAAGGAAGAAATGCCTACCATCGAGAAGATGCACAAAGAGTTTAAGAATAGGGACTTTGTTATCCTGGCTGTTTCTATAGATAAGGTAGGGACAGATATGGTCTGGTCTTATGTGAAGGAATTTACCTTTTCTACGCTTTTGGCATCCAGTGGCAGGATAGATGATAGCTATTGGAGCTGGGGTATACCTGTTTCCTATATTATAGACCGAAATGGCTGGATAATCGGCAGAGCAATGGGTCCGAAGAAATGGGATAGCGATGCCTTAAGAAATCTGATAAAAGAAATCCTGAAAGATTGAGATATAAAAATAGCCCGGCATTAAACCGGGCTATTTAATTTTTTATAAACTATTTCTGAAGATCGGTCTTGAGATACTTAATCAGTGCTTCAGCATCGGCATCTGGCATCACATTCTTAGGCATATCTACAGGATATTCTTTGTACTTCTTTGCTTTTCCGATACGTCCTTCAAGGATTGTCTTCTTGATTTCCTCGGGTTTACCTTCGATTACGAACTTGTTTCCTTTATGGGGCGGTGCCATATTCTTGATACCTTCGCCTTTAGCGCCGTGGCATAGAGCGCACTTTGACTTGTATATTGCTGATGGGTCAGCTGCTATAGAAGTCTTGGCAAATGCAAGGATTAATAACAAAACTAATACCGAAAAAAAACTTCGCATATTTCTCCCCCTTTCTATAATTTAGAGATTAAAGTAAAGATACTCCTCTTGTCAAGGTTTAATTATCAACATGAGATTTTATACAATAAATAATAGAGCGGAGTATTTTTTAATATCCCCAGTTCAATAAGGAAGTGCAACACTTAGGATAAAATAGTATCCTAAGT
>CAKKSD010000002.1 GCA_919902995.1 Thermodesulfovibrionia bacterium | reverse complement strand
AATCATTTTCTCTAAAGCATCGCTCCGGGACAAAATAACTCTTTCTTCCATATAACCTCCTTCTTTGGTTTTAGTATATCATAAGATAAGCGATTAAAATCAATTTTTTCATCTTTTACCTTTTTCCATGCCCACAATTTCCGATAACGGGCTGGCGGATGAGCCCCGCAATTGCGGGATAAACTCCGTGCCCCTTTAGGGGCATTTTGGCTTCAGCCGTTCATTCGCCTGATAGCCGAAGTGACGCTTCGCTTCATGATAATGAATATCTGGAAGAATTACTATTGTATTATAGGCTGAAGCCTTGCTCATCCGCCATCCCGATACCCAAAATGTGAACCCAGCCATTGAATTCCTTTTATTAAGAGAAATTACTCTCAGCATTTTTAAAAATATGCTATATTCTTAAAACCCTTTATGGGCTGGGTTCAAGCGAAGCGTCATTTTGGGTATCTTGTTCACAATAGCACCGAGTGCCATTTTGCTCCAGAATATGGGATGATAGTAGCACCTGGTGCGGATATTTTTATTCTGGCAGAATCGCCAGATTCCCTTTCCCTGTCAAAATATGTCACTCATCACCTCCCTTTTCCCTAACTCAATGGTATCTAAAGGACTCGTTATTTTTCCTAAACTTTTAGTGCTTACATGAGTATGTATTTCCGTTGTCTTGCTGTGAGCATGGCCTAAAAGTTCCTGAATATAACGTAAATCTGTGCCTCCTTCAAGGAGATGTGTAGCAAAACTATGTCTGAGGGTATGCACCGATATATCCTTCTTTATTCCAGCTTTATCACAGGCATTTCTGAAAATTTTATCCACAGACCTTATGGAAAGGTATCTGCCTTCCGTTGCTCCTCCAAATAGCCACTTCTCAGGCTTATATTTCCTCAAGTATGCTTTTAGAACTTCTAATGTCTTTTCGGAAAGCAGGGTATAACGATCCTTCCGGCCTTTAGAACCTTTGATATGTATCAACATCCTTTTGCTATCAACCCCGTTAGAAATCCCGATTAAATCACACATAGGCATATTATTTCCATATCGTAATGTTAATGAAACATTCATGTCTCAAAAAGACACAAAGAGCAATGAAAATTTCTAACGGGGTCAATATCCTCTGGTTTCAGTTTTACCACTTCGCCGACCCTTAATCCAGCAGAATAGACCAACATCAATATAGCCCTGTGTTTGATATTATCAATTGATAAGAGGATTTTTGCAACATCTTCTTTACTTAAAACAACGGGTAACTTTTTATCTTTCCGGGGTCTCTTTATTTCATAAATGAATTTTTTCTTTAACATGCTGCCGTAATAAAATTTCAGGGCGTTGATTGCTTGGTTGAGCGTTGATGTTGCAGAGTTCTTTTCCTCTGCAAGATAAAGGAGATAGTCCTTTATGTCGTTGTCATTGATGTCTGATGGACTTTTGCCTGTAAAATTAAGGAAATTCCTGTTGTAATAGAGATAGCCCTTGACTGTTTTGTAACTGTATTTCCTTGAGAGGAGTTCTCTGCGGAGGTTTTCCAATGCCGGGGACAGTCCCGATTCGGAGCCTGCCCCGAACGGATGTTGAGATTGCTTCGTTCCACTCGCAATGACTGGTGAGGGGACTCCGCTTCGCTTCATCCGTAAATCTGGGACAGTCCCCTGTAGAGCGTGGTCTAAATGGATTCCTTCACCTTCAAAGATCTTTAAGATCTTCTCTAATGTGCCATCTGTATTAGGGAAACTCCAGTATTTCTTATCGGGATGCCATCTATGGCCAGGGATGGTCTTGATCTTTTGAACACGGAGAGGGTCATAAGGGGAAATAACTACTATTCTTCCTGATAGGTCTTTGCTGATGGTTACAATGGTCATAAAAGCCTCGCCGGAGGTCAGGAACAAGGTTTCTTAATTAGCCTGATTGTATCAAAACCCAAAGGGATGTCAAGGGTTTTCTCATCCTAATCTTAGTTCCAGAACATCACAAAACCTTTTAGGTGTTATAATTGCAATACCCTTAAAACTCCTTAGGGCTAAGAAGTGATGGTAAATACTGAATTCCCCGCATCAAGTGCGGGGCTGGAGTTTATCATCTGCACTGAGCGTTTATCGGGATGGCGGATGAGCGAAGTGCCCTCTCTCTATGCAGTTTCATATTGCAGGACTTTTAGCTGGTCAGCGGTCATTCGGTTACTCAAATTAAGAATCTCAATCCCTACCACCTTACCATCTGCATTAAAATCCAAAACTACACCAGGCTGCACCTCTTCTGATTCCACGATAGAGGATTCATCCAAGCGAAAATAAAGCGCATCATTTTCTTTGTCTACCTTTAACCTCATTTTTGACTCCTTGCTTTACGGTCAAAGAATGCTGGTTGGATTTAATCATACTTTTTAGACCTGTCAAGGGGAATACTGGATTTAATGAGAATGAGAATTCAGGGATTTTGTTTGACATTAATTATTTAAATAAATTAAGATAAACAATTACTTATAAATTAGAGATATTATGTATGAATTTAATAGGATAAAGAGGCTTCCGCCATATGTCTTTGGCATAGTAAACACCCTAAAAATGGATGCGAGGCATCGTGGTGAGGATATTATTGATCTCGGGATGGGGAATCCTGACATTGCAACTCCAAGGCATGTTGTTGAAAAACTTATTGAAGCAGCGCAGAACCCAAAGAACCACAGATATTCGGCATCTAAAGGGATAACACAGTTAAGGGTTGCTATATGTGAATGGTATAAAAGGCGTTTTGATGTGGATCTTGACCCTGAAACAGAGACTGTTGTAACGATTGGCTCAAAGGAAGGTATCTCCCATCTTGCCCTTGCCCTTATTGAGCCTGGTGATGTGGTATTAACACCAACCCCTGCCTATCCGATACACCCCTATAGCGTGATCATCTCAGGGGGAGAGGTGAGAAGCATACCAATAGGGAAGGGAGTAGACTTCTTTGAAGAGATGGAGAAGGCCTATAAATCTACATGGCCAAGGCCGAAGGCTATGATTATAAACTTTCCTCATAACCCGACTACTGCCTGTGTGGAGATAGATTTCTTTCAGAAGATAGTGGAATTTGCCAAGGAGAATAACATCATTGTTATCCATGACCTTGCATATGCTGACCTCGTTTTTGATGGATACAAGGCGCCGAGTCTGCTCCAGGTGCGTGGAGCTAAGGATATAGGGGTTGAATTTTTCTCGATGACCAAGAGTTATTCCATGCCTGGTTGGAGGGTTGGATTCTGCGTGGGTAACAGGGATATCGTGGGTGCCCTTATAAGGATAAAGAGCTATCTCGACTATGGTATGTTCCAGCCAATCCAGATAGCTACGATTATTGCACTGAGAGGACCTCAGGAGTGTGTGGAGGAAATAAGAAAGATCTACCAGGGTAGGAGAGATATCCTGATAGATGGGCTGAAGAATGCTGGATGGTCTGTAGATCCGCCAAAGGCAACGATGTTTGTCTGGGCAGAGATACCTGAGCCATTTAAAAAGTTAGGTTCCCTTGAGTTCAGCAAGATTTTAATAAAGGAGGCTGGCGTTGCGGTCTCTCCTGGAATAGGCTTTGGCGATGGCGGGGATGAGTTTGTAAGATTCGCCCTTGTAGAGAATGAACACAGGATAAGACAGGCAACAAGAGGAATAAAGAGGTTAATGAATAGGGCATGAAGGACAGAATCAACATAGGCATAATCGGTTTCGGCACTGTGGGGACAGGGGTAGTAAGGATTTTAAACCAAAATTCCAGCCTCATTGAAAGGAGGTTGGGTATACCGGTCAGGATAAAAGGTATTGCGGATATTGATACGAAGCGGGATAGGGGGGTGAAGATAGAGGAAGGAATTCTTACAGATAATCCTCTTTCCCTTATAGGGAGTCCTGAAGTAGATATCGTTGTAGAACTCATCGGCGGTATTGAACCTGCTAAGACATTAATACTTGCTGCCCTGGGGAAGGGGAAGAGTGTGGTTACAGCGAACAAAGCCCTCTTAGCACTTCATGGTGAAGAAATATACAGTGCCTCTGAGACTAATAGTGTCGAAATAGGATTTGAAGGTGCCGTTGGTGGAGGAATCCCTATAATCAGGTCACTTAAGGAAGGCCTTGTAGCGAATAAGATCGAATCTATCTATGGGATTATCAACGGGACATCCAATTATATTCTTACAAAGATGACAGACGAAGGGATGGGGTTTTCTGAGGCACTGCAGAACGCCCAGAGCAAGGGTTACGCAGAGACAGACCCTACACTCGATATCGAAGGGATTGATTCAGCCCATAAGCTGGTTATACTCGCTACACTCGCCTTCGGGACACCTGTTAACTTTAATAATATATATACCGAGGGTATTTCGAAGATTACTCCATTAGATATAGATTTTGCAAGAGAGTTTGGATATAAGATAAAACTCCTCGCTATAGCGAAATTGATGAATGATGAAATAGAGTTGAGAGTTCATCCTACCATGGTACCTGAAGATTATCTTATATCAAAAGTGAATGGTGTCTTTAATGCCATCTATGTGATCGGGGACGCCCTTGGTTCTGCCATGTTTTATGGAAGGGGGGCAGGAGAGATGCCTACCGCGAGTGCGGTATTGAGTGATATAATAGAGATAAGCAGGAATATAATAAAGGGTTCAAAGGGAAGGGTACCGGCCTTTGCATTCCAAGCCGGTAGCCGTAAAAGGCTCAAGGTGAGGGAGATGGAGAATGTGATATCCAGATACTATCTCAGATTCTCTGCCCTTGACAGACCTGGTGTCCTTTCTAAGATTTCTGGTATCCTTGGTACCAACAATATAAGTATATTATCTATGATCCAGAAAAGCAGGAAAGAAGGGGAGGCTGTTCCTGTAGTTATGATGACCCATGAGGCAAAGGAGAAGGATGTAAGGAACGCCCTTAATAAGATAGACCTCCTTCCTGTTGTGGATAGTAAGACTGTATTTATAAGGGTGGAGGGAGAAAGTAGATATGGAAATAAAGGTGGATAAAAAGATTAATATAAAGGGACTTGTCTGTCCTTATACCTTTGTTAAATCGAAGCTGGCTATAGAGTCTATGGAGCCTGGAGAGGTTCTTGAGATAATCCTCGATTATCCTGCTGCGGCAACGAATGTACCGAGGTCTATGGAAGATCAAGGTCATAAGGTATTGAAAACCGAGAAGGTAAATGATACAGACTGGCTGATCGTAGTTCAGAAAGGGAGGGAGTGAATAATGGCCGAGGATTTTACTGAAGAACAGATAGAGAGATACAGCCGCCATATAATCCTTGCCGAGGTTGGAGGAAAAGGTCAGAAGAAAATAAGGGATGCATCTGTCTTTATTGTTGGTGCTGGCGGGCTTGGTTGTCCTGCTGGTTACTACCTTGCTGCTGCAGGTGTGGGAAGGATCGGCATTGCCGATGCCGATACAATAGAGATAAGCAACCTCCAGAGGCAGATTGCCCACAGCACAAAGAAGATAGGTATGTTAAAGGCAGACTCCGCAAAGTCGACATTTGAGGAACTTAATCCGGATGTGAAGGTGATAACCTATAAAGAAAGGCTTTCCTCAAAGAATGTAATGGATCTTATAAAAGACTATCAGATAGTAATTGACGGCAGCGATAACTTCCCTACACGTTACTTGGTGAATGATGCCTGTGTGATGACAAAGAAACCTTTTGTCAGCGGTTCGATATTGAGGTTTGAAGGGCAGGTGACAACGATTATCCCTAATGACGGACCGTGTTACAGGTGTCTCTATGAGTCACCTCCGCCGCGGGGATTGGTGCCGAGCTGTGCAGAGGCAGGAGTTCTTGGAGTTCTTCCAGGGGTTATCGGCGCAATACAGGCTACAGAGGTATTAAAACTCATTCTTGGAAAAGGCGATATACTTAAGGGAGAGTTATTAATCTATAATGCACTAAAGATGAGTTTTAAGAAGATGAAGATACCGAAGAATCCGAATTGCCCTGTCTGTAGTGAGAAGCCTACAATCAATGAACTTATCGATTATGAGGCGTTCTGTGAGGTAAGGCCGTATTGAAAGGTTCGGGGGGCAAGGGTTAAGGGGCAAGATTCCCGATGCATGATACACGATACAGGTTGCAGACATCACGCATCCTGCATCAGATATCTTAAGCAACGAATTCTTCTATTTATAGGTAAAGGTGATTTCGATAAAGAGGGAGGATATAGAAATAGTGTTAGAACATGCGAGGGATGAAAATCCCAGAGAGGCCTGCGGTATTCTTGCAGGTAATAATGGAATTGTGGAAAAGGTTTACAGGATGAAGAACAAGGATTTGAGCTCTGTGACCTATCTCATGGATTCTATGGAACAGTTTGCTGTTATGAAAGAGATGAGGGGAAAGGGTTTGGACATTGTAGGGATATACCATTCTCATACCTCTTCGGTTGCTTTCCCTTCTGCAACGGATATTGAGCTTGCCTTTTATCCAGAGGCATCTTATCTCATAGTCTCCCTTGCAGGTAAGGAGCCACAGATGAGGTCGTTCAGGATAAAGGATGAAAAGATTGAGGAAGAGGAGATAGGGATATTATAAATATCGGCTGTGTCATTCCTGTGAAAGCAGGAATCCAGTTCCTTATGTGCAGTTCCCTCCTTTCAGAGGGGCAGCATCTGGATTCCCACCCTATGGGTCGGGTCATAGACTTTCGTGGGAATGACAGACTTACGATTACATTGATTATTTAAATATAGTTTTTAGCGGAGCCATCATGAGTTATGTTAAAGGTCTTAAATGCAGAGAATGTGGAAGGGAATATCCAAAGAACCCTATTTATGTCTGCGAGTTCTGTTTCGGCCCCTTAGAGGTGGTCTATGATTACGATGCTATAAAGAAGGTAATTAGTAAAGAGAATATCTCCTCAAGACCGAAAAACCTCTGGAGATACAGAGAGCTTCTTCCGATTGACGGGGAACCTTCAAGCGGACTTAACTCTGGTTTTTCTCCTCTCTTTAAGGCCGAAAGGTTAGGAAAAGAATTGGGTGTGAAGGAACTTTATATTAAAGACGATTCAACTGTCCATCCAACACTATCCTTTAAGGATAGGGTGGTAGCGGTAGCACTGACAAAGGCAAAGGAGTTTGGATTCGATACGGTGGCCTGTGCCTCTACAGGGAATCTTGCCAATTCCGTTGCTGCACAGGCAGCAGCCTCAGGCCTTAAAGGTTTTATATTCATACCTTCTAACCTCGAATCAAGTAAGGTTATAGGTTCTCTGATCTACGGTCCAAACGTTATAGCTGTGGATGGAAATTATGATGAGGTGAATAGGCTCTGTAGTGAGATAGCAAATCGTTACAACTGGGCCTTTGTAAATATAAATATAAGACCATTCTATGCCGAGGGTTCAAAGACTCAGGTCTACGAGATACTGGAACAGCTGGGATGGAAGGCACCGAAACACATAATTGTTCCCTGCGCAGGAGGCTCTTTGATCACAAAGATATGGAAGGGTCTCAAGGAATTTTATAGTTTGGGATTTATTGATGAAATGAAGACCAGGGTATATGCAGCACAAGCAGAAGGTTGCTCACCAATAGTTACAGCGATAAAAGAGAACAGTGAGATAATCAAGCCTGTTAAACCTGTGACAATAGCAAAATCCCTTGCTATAGGAAACCCTGCTGATGGTTACTATGCTGTGAAAACTACAAAGGAAAGTGGAGGCTACGGAGAGAGTTCTACAGATGAGGAGATTATACAGGCGATAAAACTTCTTGCTGGGACAGAGGGGATCTTTACAGAGACGGCAGGCGGGGTTACACTTTCCGCTACAAAGAAACTTATCGAATCCGGAAGGATTCCTAAGGATGAGTCTATAGTAATATGTATTACAGGCAATGGTCTGAAGACACAGGAGGCGGTAGCCGAGCATATCAATAGGCCTTACAGGATTAAACCAAATATGGGATCTTTTGAGGAATGTCTTAAAAAGATTAGTCGATAGTCTTCAGTTGACAGCCGACCGAATGACTGATGACTGCAGACTGTCTATTTCGAAAGGAGGATACAGCATGGGAGTTAAGGTAAGGATTCCAACTCCTCTTCAAAGACTGACTGAAGGTAAGGAAGAAGTAGAGGCAAGTCCAGGAACAATAATAGAATTAATAGGGGATCTTGAGAAGAGATTTCCTGGGATAGGGGAAAGGATATCTGAGAGCGGAAAGATACGGAGGTTCGTAAATATCTATCTGAATGAGCAGGACATCCGTTTCTTAAACAATGAAGAAACCCTTGTTAAGGATGGCGATGAGGTCTCTATAATACCTGCGATAGCAGGAGGCGATAACCGTAATGTGTAATGCGTGATGCGTGATGAGTTGACAGAGATATGGTGAATTATTTTCCCCATTACGCTTTACGCTTAACGCATTACGCAAAAAAGAGGAGGTTTTATGAAGAAGAAGGTTAAACTCACTTTCCCACAGCATCTGATAAAAGAGCCTGTTGTGTATACAATGGCTAAAAAGTTCGATGTGATGCCTAATATTAGGAGGGCAAAGATTACAGAGACTGTTGGGGAGATGGTTCTCGAGCTTGAAGGGACAGAGGAAAACCTTAATGCCGGAATTGAATCCCTGAAAAAGCATGGTGTAAAAGTAGAACTCGTCGAAGGGGATATCATAGAATAAAGTGATTAAGAGTCAGAGTATCAGAGAGTCAAAGCATCTAAGACACTATGATACTTTGACGCTATGAAATATTAAAATGTGCTCGAATGGTGTTATCGAAAAATATAGGGATTTCTTTCCTGTAACTGACAAGACGCCGGTTATTACTCTTCAGGAAGGTAGTACC
Organism: Thermodesulfovibrionia bacterium; assembly: GCA_919902995.1. Lineage (GTDB taxonomy): Bacteria > Nitrospirota > Thermodesulfovibrionia > JACRGW01 > JACRGW01 > JACRGW01. The sequence continues at coordinate 16,329 of CAKKSD010000002.1, read as the reverse complement.
CCACTTTTTAAGGCACAGAATCTTAAAAAGGCTATAAACCCAATGCTGGAAATTTATCTCAAATTTGAGGGGGCAAACCCGACTGGTTCATTCAAAGATAGGGGGATGACATTGGCTGTCTCGAAGGCATTAGAAGAAGGGGCTAAAGCTATTATATGCGCCTCTACAGGGAATACATCAGCATCTGCATCAGCCTATGCAGCAAAGGCAGGGATAAAGGCGTTTGTTTTGATCCCTGAAGGGAAAATATCTCTTGGAAAACTTGCCCAGGCAATGGTCCATGGTGCAAAGGTAATCCAGGTTGAAGGAAACTTTGATGAGGCCTTATCTATAGTAAAAAAGATTTCGGAGAAATACCCTATGGTCTTGGTAAACTCCATAAATCACTTCAGGATTGAGGGGCAGAAATCTGCTTCTTTTGAGGTATCGGATCAGCTTGGTGAGGCGCCGCTATACCATTCATTGCCTGTCGGGAATGCAGGGAATATAACGGCCTACTGGAAAGGTTATAAAGAATATTATGAGGCGGGAAGAATAAAAAGTCTTCCTAAGATGCTCGGGTTTCAGGCTGCTGGTGCAGCCCCGATAGTTCTTGGTCGTCCTGTTGAGAAACCTGAGACAATAGCGACTGCTATAAGGATAGGGAACCCTGCGAACTGGCAGGGTGCAATTCAGGCAAGGGATGAATCCGGTGGAAGGATAGAGGCGGTAACTGACGAGGAGATTATAGAGGCATACAAAATGATTGCCTCATTGGAAGGAATATTCTGTGAACCTGCTTCAGCTGCCTCAGTGGCAGGGGTTATAAAACTTAACAGGGAGGATTTTTTCAAAAAATCAGATACAATAGTCTGTACACTCACAGGTAATGGCCTTAAAGATCCAGATACAGCCATAAAATATTCCAACATGCCCGTAAGGGTAAAAGCAAAGTTACGGGAAGTTGAAAAGATGCTGGGGTATTAATTCCTGCTTTTATCCTTTAGTAAAAAGAGGTAACCGAAGGTGGATTTGTAAGGATGTTTTTAATAAATGAAGTATATAATCCTAATAGGTGATGGAATGGCAGATAGGCCCTTGGAGGAGTTGGATGATAAAACCTGTCTACAGGTTGCAAGAACACCCAATATGGACAGGCTCGCTAAAGAAGGGGTTACCGGTATGGTTAAAACATTACCCGATGGTCTTCCTGCAGGGAGTGATGTGGCTAACCTTTCAATACTTGGTTATGACCCGAAAAGATATTATACAGGGAGGGCACCTTTGGAGGCAGCGAGCATCGGAGTCAAAATGGGAAAAGATGATGTAGCATATCGATGCAATCTTGTCACACTCAAGAGAATAAAGAAAAGAATCTATCTTGAGGACTACAGTGCAGGACACATACCAAGTGCAGAGGCGAAAAAACTTATTAAAGAGATAGATAAAAGACTTGGGAGCAATAACATAAGATTTTACTCTGGGGTGAGTTACAGACATCTCATGATCTGGAGAAGAGGTAAAGACCAAATTGAGTGTATTCCTCCACATGACATAACCGGAAAAGAGATGTGTGACTATATGCCCATGGGAGATGGGGAAGAGGTTTTATGGGAACTGATGGAAGATTCTCAAGCTATACTTGCAAGTCATCCTGTTAATAAGAATCGAAGGATGGCAGGGCTGAAAGAGGCAAATAGCCTATGGTTCTGGGGTCAGGGGAAAAGACCATCGTTGCCTTCTTTTAAGAAGAGATACGGTCTTAAAGGAGGATTGATTTCGGCAGTTGATCTGATGAAGGGGATAGGTATTTACGCAGGATTTGAGATCATTAAAGTTAAAGGGGCTACAGGGTATCTCGATACAAATTATGGGGGAAAGGCAAAGGCTGCTATCAAGGCACTCGAATCGCTCGATTTTATTTGCATCCATGTAGCTTCCCCTGATGAGGCATCACATAACGGTGATATAAAAGGAAAGATAAAGGCGATCGAGGATTTCGATAGTAAGGTAGTTGGTGGTATAATTAAAGGAGCGGAAAGAATTGGAAAATATAAGATCCTTCTTCTTCCTGATCATTCGACACCTATAGGGTTAAAGACACATACACGTGATCCTGTCCCCTTTGTGATATATCCGGGCTCTGGTCAGAAAAGGGGTGTCTCTTCCTTTGATGAGGTGATTGCAAAGAATCCTCTTCTGGTCTTTAAGGAAGGGTATAAACTTATGGATTATTTTCTGAATAGGACAGCTCAATAGGGAGTAATTAAATGGCATTGATAGTCCAGAAATATGGAGGGACTTCAGTAGCGAATCCAGAAAGGATAAAGGAGGTTGCTAAAAGGGTGGCAAAGACAAGGGATGCCGGTCACAAGGTTGTTGTTGTAGTATCAGCCATGAGTGGAGAGACGGATAAACTTATTGGCCTTGCAAAGCAGATAACAGATACGCCGGATGAAAGAGAGCTTGACATGCTGGTCTCTACAGGAGAAAGGGTAACGATAGCCCTTCTCGCAATGGCATTACAAAAAATAGGTCATCCCTCCCAGTCCTTCACAGGGAGACAGGTAGGAATTATTACAGACAGTGTTCATACAAAGGCGAAAATTGAAAGGGTGAGCGCCGAAAGGGTAATGAATACAATTGATGAGGGAAAGATACCTGTTATAGCAGGTTTTCAGGGAATCGATGAGAAATCTGATGTTACTACCCTCGGTAGAGGCGGCTCTGATCTTACTGCTGTAGCATTAGCAGCATCCCTGAAAGCAGATATATGTGAGATATATACTGATGTAGGTGGGGTCTTTACAGGAGATCCTAATATCGTCTCTAATGCAAGAAAGCTTGATAAGATATCCTATGACGAGATGCTCGAGATGGCTTCATCAGGGGCAAAAGTACTCCAGACAAGGTCTGTGGAGTATGCGAAGAGGTATGAAGTCCCTTTGGTTGTAAGATCGAGTTTTAATGAGAACCCGGGGACGGCTGTGACAAAGGAGGATAAGGATATGGAGAAGGTAATTGTCTCAGGGGTGACTTATAATAAGAATGAGGCAAAAGTAACGATTATGGGAGTGCCGGACAGACCAGGAGTGGCAGCGAAGCTTTTTGGTTCTATCGCTGATTCAGAAATTGTTGTGGATATGATACTCCAGAATGTCAGTAGTGATGGTAAACAGGCTGATATCTCTTTCACAGTACCAAAGGGAGACCTCAAAAAGGCCCTTGCGATAACAAAGGAGGCGGCAAAAGAATTGGGAGCAAGGGATGTTATAGCGAGGGAAGATATAGCGAAGGTCTCTATTGTGGGTGTAGGGATGAGAACACATTCAGGGGTTGCTGCAAAAATGTTTGAGACCCTTGCAAGGGAGGGTATAAATATTATAGCTATCAGTACATCAGAGATTAAGATATCCTGTCTTATAGAAGCGAAATACACAGAACTTGCAACCAGGATGCTCCATGATACCTTCGAACTCGGGGAAGAGGCAATGGTAAAGGAATAAAACATTTATATCGAAAAGTTTGGAACGAATCTCTGATCGGCACAAAGAAACATATAAGAGTGGGTCAGGCGAGACGCCCGACCGACTACTCATGTATTAATTGGTAGGACAGGCGTCCCGCCTGTCCACTGAGGGATTTTCAGGTGAGACTTATAAAGATATACGATACGACATTAAGGGATGGGACTCAGGCTGAGGATATATCCTTCTCTGTAGAGGACAAGATAAGGATTACAGAGAGACTTGATGACCTTGGAGTCCACTATATAGAGGGTGGATGGCCAGGTTCAAATCCTAAGGATGCAGAATTTTTCAAAAAGGTGAGAAAGCTCCCATTAAGTAAAGCAAAGTTAGTAGCCTTCGGCAGCACTAAAAGACCGAGACTTAAAGCAAGGGAAGACCCAAATCTTAAGTCTCTTCTCGATGCCAATACAGAAGTAGTGACAGTTTTTGGTAAGTCCTGGGATCTCCATGTAAGAGATGCATTGGGGGTTTCCCTTAATGAGAATTTAAAACTAATAGGTGACTCTGTCAACTATCTCAGGGATAAGGTTAAAGAAGTATTCTATGACGCCGAGCATTTTTTTGACGGTTACAGGGCAAACCCTGAGTATGCATTAAAGACACTTAAAGTAGCTGAAGAGTCAGGTGCAGACTACCTTATCCTCTGCGACACAAATGGTGGAATGATGCCTACAGAAATTGAGAAAATTTTCAAAGAGGTCAGGTCTTATATAAAGATTCCTTTGGGTATCCATGCCCATAATGATTCTGAGACAGCTGTTGCAAATACAATCATTGCCGTAGAAAATGGAGCAACGCAGGTTCAGGGGACAATTAACGGTTACGGTGAGAGATGTGGAAATGCAAACCTTTGCTCAATTATACCAAATATAAAGATCAAACTTGGATTTGAATGTATCTCAAACGATTCCCTGAGAAAAATTAGAGAGGTATCGAGGTTTGTGGATGAGATAGCAAATATGAGACATTTCAAACGACAACCCTATGTGGGAGACAGCGCCTTTGCCCATAAGGGAGGGATTCATGTTTCAGCTGTCCTTAAAAATCCGCTGACCTATGAACATATAGAGCCTGAGTTAGTGGGAAACTATCAGAGAGTTCTTATTTCTGAGCTATCTGGTAAAAGCAGTGTCATAAGGAAGGCTAAAGAGTTCAAAATAAATATCAGGAAGAACTCCTCCCATCTTCAGGATATAGTGAATACATTAAAGGAACTCGAGAATCAGGGATTTCAGTTTGAAGGCGCTGAAGGTTCCTTCGAACTGCTTATGAGGAAATCCCTGGGTACACACAGGAAGTTCTTTGACCTGATAGGTTTCAGGGTTATAGTTGAGAAACGGATGGAGAAGGAAGAACCTATCAGTGAGGCGACCATAATGGTAAAGGTTGGTGGAAAAGTGGAACATACAGCAGCAACAGGAAACGGTCCTGTAAACGCACTTGATAATGCCCTAAGGAAGGCCCTTGAGAGGTTTTATCCTGAACTTAGAGAGGTGAAATTGATTGACTATAAGGTGAGGGTTCTTGCGCCGGGACGAGGGACCTCTGCAAGGGTAAGGGTACTGATAGAGTCAGGTGATAACAGGAAGAAATGGGGGACAGTAGGTGTTTCCGAGAATATTATTGACGCCTCATGGCAGGCGCTGGTTGACAGCATAGAATACAAACTACTTAAGGGAGAGAAGTAACATTTTTAAAATTATCATTTAGCATTTTAAAATCTTAAATTTGAAATGCTAAATTTAGAATGAAATATGGAAGAGATAGGTGTAGTCATCAGCACACAGGGGGTTGTGGCGAGGGTTCGTGTCCAGAAGATCGGTGCCTGTGATGCCTGTGCAGCCTCAGGAACGTGCAAACCTTCTGAGGAGACAGCAGAGCTTGAGGCCTTTAACCCTATAAAGGCAAAGATTGGTCAGACTGTGAGGCTGGTTTTGAAACCACAGCTCTATCTTAAGGCATCGATAATTGTATACGGACTTCCTGTTGTTTCGCTTATCGGGGGGGCTATACTCGGAAAGAATATTGGAGAGATATATTTTAAAGGTATGGATTCGGACCTCATATCTGCTGCCTTTGGTTTCGGCGCCCTCATAATTTCTTTTCTTGCAATAAAGATCTGGAGCAGTAAGGTCGAGAAAAAAGAAGAATATCGACCGGTAATTGAGGAGATAGTGAATCCTGAATCCGAAACCCTAAAATGGTGCTGAAGTTGTCATTCTGAGCCCTTCGCCTGTCATTCTGAGCAGAGCGAAGAATCTCGTTTTTTAGCTCAGGGTAGACTCCGCGAAGAATCTCATGAACCAATTAAAGTATGAGACCCTTCGCTTCGCTCAGGGTGACATCTTTAGGAACTAATTTAAAAGGGAGGTTTTATGGTTAACTTCGATATCGAGAAGATCCGTAATATTGGTATAATCGCACATGGAGGTGCCGGTAAGACTTCTCTCACAGAGACGATGCTCTTTGATGCCAAATCTATAGACAGACTTGGTAAGGTAGAGGAGGGGAATACCGTAACAGATTTTGAACCTGAGGAGATAGGCAGAAAAATAACAATCACCTCTTCTCTCTGTTTCTGTGAATGGAAAGGTCACAGAATGAACATCATAGATACACCTGGCTATATTAATTTTATTGAAGACACAAAGGGATGTCTCAAAGCTGTGGACGGGGCAGTAGTGATAGTAAGCGCCCTTTCTGGTGTTAAGGCAGAGACTGAGAGAGTCTGGAAATATGCTGATGAATACGAAATCCCGAGAGTAGTCTTTGTCAATAAGATCGACAAGGAATTGACAAACCTCTCAAGGGCACTGGGTGATATAGAGAAGGCATTCACAAAGGAAGGTATTCCTCTGAATATACCTCTGGGTTATGGAGATAAGTTCTCTGGCATTATAGATCTTATAAAGATGAAGGCATTAAAGTTTTCTAATGATAGGAGTGGGTCATATACAGAAGAAGAAATACCCAGTGATTTTAAAGTTGAGACAGAAGAATACAGGAAAAAATTGATAGAGAAGATAGCAGAGGCAGATGATGCGGTTCTTGAAAGGTATTTAGAAGGAGGGGAACTAAGTCAATCTGAGATTGAGAAAGGGATAAAAGAAGGAACCCTGACAGGCAGATTTGTCCCTGTCCTTTGTGGTTCTGCGTATAAGAATATAGGTGTTCAGCAACTGCTCGATGCCATACTTCTATGTCTCCCTTCACCTGCAGATAAGGCAAAGATCTCTCCGTTTAAAGGGAAAAGCCCTAAGAATAATACCGAGATAGAGAGAAGACCTTCAGAGGCTGATCAGTTTTCAGCGATTGTCTTCAAGACGATTGCCGATCCCTTTTCTGGGAAATTGACTATTTTCAGGGTATATTCTGGTGTTCTTAAATCCGATTCTACAATCTATAATTCAACAAGAGGTATTAAAGAGAGGATTGGGCAGGTCTTCTACCTCCTCGGTAAAAAACAGATACCTGTCCAGAAGGTTGGTCCAGGTGAAATAGCTATTGTGACAAAACTAAAAGATACCCTGACAGGGGATACACTCTGCGATGAGGGTAATCCTGTGGTTTATGAAAAAATTAAGTTTTCAGACCCCATCATCTCCTTTGCGATAGCCCCTAAGAGTAGAGGGGATGAAGATAAGGTTTCGAGCAGTATAGGAAGGATCCTTGAGGAAGACCCAACACTAAGATTTTACAGGGATGACGAGACCAAGGAGATGATACTTTCAGGTATGGGTCAGGTTCACCTTGAGGTTACACTCGAGAGACTCAAGAGAAAATTTGGCCTTGAGATTGATATGAAGACACCAAAGATTCCCTATAAAGAAACGATCAAAGTAAGGTCAAAGGCCCAGGGGAAATATAAGAAACAATCAGGTGGCAGGGGACAATACGGTGATTGCTGGTTAGAGATTGAACCACTATCGAGAGGCTCAGGATACGAATTTATTGATAAGATAGTTGGAGGAGTGATACCAAGGCAGTATATCCCCGCAGTAGAGAAAGGCGTAATTGAGACGATGCATCAGGGTGTACTTGCCAATTATCCAATAGTAGATATGAAGGTCATCCTTTTTGATGGTTCCTATCATACAGTAGATTCCTCGGAGATGGCATTCAAGATTGCAGGTGCGATGGCTTTGAAAAAAGCAGTAACCGATGCGAAACCAATTATATTGGAACCAATAATGAATGTCGAGGTGGTAACTCCGGAGGAGCATATGGGCGCTATTATAGGAGATCTCAATGCAAAGAGGGGGAAGGTCTTAGGTGTAGAACCACAGGCAAACAGTCAGAAGATAAAGGCACAGGTCCCAATGTCTGAAATGGTTAAATATGCTCCAACCCTTCATTCCATAACGAGTGGAAGAGGGATCTACTCAATGGAGTTTTCTCATTACGAAGAGGTTCCAGTCCCCCTTGCTTCGAAGATAATATCAGAGAGGGAGTCTCTTAAGAAAAAAGAAGAGTCTTAAATTAAATTTTCTTGACAAATAGTCTATCTACTTATAAAATAAGATTTATTTCCAATTCTTACTATCTTAAGGACAGGTAATCTAAAGGAGGTCTTATGACAAAGGCAGATATAGTAGCTCAGATTTATGAAAAGATAGGTCTATCGAAAAAGGAGGCATCAGATATACTCGAGATCGTCCTCGGTACCATAAAGGGTACACTGAAAGAGGCTGAGATAGTTAAGATTGCCGGTTTCGGTAATTTTTTAGTCAGAAAGAAAGGGGCGAGGAAAGGAAGAAATCCTAAGAGTGGCGAAGAGATAGAAATAACTCCCAGAAAAGTTGTTACCTTCAAGCCAAGTATTGTCTTTAAAGGATTGGTAAACCGTTAATCTAAGAAAAATGAAAAAACCTGTCCTGAAAGAATCTATTCCTGAAAAGCTATTCTATAAGATTGGAGAGGTAAGCCGAATCATCGGAGTAGAACCTTATATCCTCAGATACTGGGAATCAGAGTTCGGTTTCCTCAAGCCGAGAAAGAATAAATCAGGCCAGAGAGTTTACGTGAGAAGTGACCTTGATCTGATCCTTCAGATAAAGAGGATGCTTTATGAGGAGAAATATACAATATCAGGAGTTAAAAAGAGGTTTGGGGAAGGTCTTATCAAAAGAGGTAGAAAAATAAACACAAAACCACCAGCCGAGGTAATTAATAGAATTAGACAGGAACTAATAAATATTCTCGATATCCTGAAGGATAGAAAAAAGATTATCAAGATTCGTCCTGAATAAAAGACTTTCCTTGTGAAGGCCAGGGGTCATAAAACGGGGCGTGGCGCAGCCTGGCTAGCGCACTTGCTTGGGGTGCAAGTGGTCGCCCGTTCAAATCGGGTCGCCCCGACCAATAAATATGTCTCTCATCTTTATTACCAATGACGACGGGGTTCATTCCCCTGGTATCCAGATATTAGCTAATACATTAAATGTCCTGGGGGATGTGTATATCATTGCCCCTGACAGAGAGAGGAGTGCAGTAAGTCACTCCCTTACCCTTCACAGACCACTCCATGCAGATGAAATAAAGGAAAGGGTTTATAGTGTCAATGGAACCCCTACAGACTGCGTAAATATTGGTGTGAACGGAATCCTAAAGATGAGACCTGACATTGTTGTATCTGGAATCAATAAGGGTGCAAACCTGGGTGATGACATTACATATTCCGGGACCGTTATGGCGGCAATAGAGGCAAGAATACTCGGAATTCCATCCTTTGCGATCTCCTTGGTGGCATCAAAAAATTTCCTTTTTCAAGAAGCAGCCAATTTCGCACTTATACTTTCCGAGGAAATCATAAAAGGAGGTCTTCCAGATAACACGCTTCTTAATATAAACCTGCCTAATTTACCACTCTCCGAGATGAAAGGGTTAAGGATTACGAAACAGGGTAAAAGGGTTTACGGGGATATCGTGACTGAGATAGTAGACCCAAGAGGAAAGAGGCATTTCTGGATAGGAGGAAACAGGTTATCCTGGGAGAAAGGAGAAGATACAGACTTTGAAGCAATCCATGAAGGAATGATTTCCATAACTCCGCTCCATGTAGATCTCACAAACTACACCGCTATTGATAAACTCAAGCCTTTAAAGGAATCCCTGATATCCCTGATGAAACCTGCAAAAGTAATGACGGAATAACATGGCCAGATACGACATAATAATTGTCGGCGGAGGCCCAGCAGGAATATTCACTGCCTTAGAACTTATCCGTTCAGGATTGGATTTAAATATCATTCTTCTTGAAAAAGGGAAGGATATAGAGAAGAGATTCTGTCCGCTCCATGTGAAGGATGTATCCTGCAGGCACTGCGCTATGTGCGATATACTTTCTGGATGGGGTGGTGCGGGGGCCTTCAGCGACGGGAAACTTACCCTTTCTCCAGAGATAGGAGGGTTCCTTGGAAGGTATCTGGTTCATGAGGAACTCACAGGACTCATAAGATATGTGGATGAAACATACATGAGCTATGGGGCTCCTAAGGAATCATATGGTGGGGATACAAGGGAAGTAAGGGAACTTCAGGAAGTGGCTTCAAAGCATAACCTTATCCTTATCCCTTCACTTATACGACACCTCGGGACGGACAGGTGTGCTGGTCTTCTTAAAAAACTTAAGAATGATATTAATAATAGGGCAGAGATTAGACTGAACACAGCAGTGAAAGAGATCATTGTCAGAGAAAGGAAGGCTATAGGAGTGCACACAGATAAGGGTGAAGAGTTCTCAGGTGATTATATAATCCTTGCCCCAGGCCGTGAAGGTTCAGAGTGGCTTAATGAGGAGGCAAAAAGGCTTAACCTTACTGCACTCAATAACCCTGTGGATATAGGTGTGAGGGTAGAGCTTCCTGCACCAGTCCTTGAGCCACTAACAAAGATAACCTATGAACCTAAGCTTTTCTTCTACTCCAGGAAATTTGATGATAAGGTTAGGACTTTCTGTGTTAATCCTTATGGGGAGGTAGTTAAGGAATACAGTCATGGGATTTCTACTGTAAACGGACATAGCTATTCTGATAAAAAAACAAATAATACCAATTTTGCAATCCTTGTGAGTACCTATTTTACCGAACCTTTCCATGAGCCAATAGCTTATGGTCAATACATAGCAAGGCTTGCTAATATCCTTGGGATGGGAGTAATTGTTCAGAGGTTAGGAGATCTCCAGATGGGAAGGCGTTCTACCTATGAAAGGATTTCGAGGGGAATTGTCGAACCCACCCTGAAGGATGCCACACCTGGAGATCTGAGTTTTGTAATTCCTTACCGTTATCTCTCTGATATCCTTGAGATGCTCGAGGCGATGGATAAGATTGCCCCAGGGGTTAATTCCAGGCACACACTTCTCTATGGGGTAGAGGTAAAATTCTACTCGATGCTCCTTAAATTAACGAACTCTCTTGAAACGGAGGTTAAGAACCTTTTTGCTATCGGGGATGGGGCAGGGGTAAGCCGTGGATTGGTTCAGGCATCAGCATCAGGGGTTGTTGTTGCGAGGGAGCTTATAAAGAGACTCAAAGATGTAAAACCAAAAAGGAGCAAGGTTGGAGTTTGAAAAGCTCAGAAACCTGATGGTTGACAGTCAGCTCGTTGCCCGTGGGATCAAAGACGAAAGGGTCCTGGCTGCTATGAGAAAAGTACCACGCCATCTGTTCGTAGATGAGTCTTTTATAGACAGGGCCTACGAAGATCATGCACTGCAGATAGGGGAAGGTCAGACAATCTCACAGCCGTACATGGTTGCTGCAATGACAGAACTACTGGAGCTTAAGGGAGTAGAGAAGGTTTTGGAGTTAGGTACGGGCTCTGGTTATCAGAGCGCTGTTCTTGCCGAACTGGCGTCTAAGGTTTACTCCATAGAAAGGATTGAGTCCCTGGCCATAAAGGCCAGGATACTGCTCGAATCTTTAGGCTATAAGAACATCGAAATAAAGATTGCCAATGGTACTTATGGATATAAAGAAAAGAGTCCCTTTGATGGGATTATTGTCACTGCCGGTGCACCTGAGATTCCAGAAACGCTTGTAGAACAGCTTGTAATCGGAGGAAAACTCGTAATCCCTGTTGGAGATCGGTGGTCCCAGATATTGATGAAGGTTACAAGGACACCTGAAGGTACGATAACCCAATCTATAACTGGCTGCATATTCGTTCCCCTTCTGGGTGATCTGGGATGGAAAGAGGAGGGGTATTAGTGAATCTCCACCATCCGCCTGTCCGCTTAAACGTCAGTCCAACTTGTTCCCTGTAATAGTTTTTCAAGGAGAGAAGAGAGGGAAATCAAAGAAATGGTAGACTGCTGGTCGGACATAGCATAGGGAACAACAAGCGTGTCTTTGTGAAGGAGCGTCCCGCAAGTGTATACAACGTTAGGAACATAACCTGATCGGTTAGTCTCTGTCCAATGAATGAGAGGCTCTCTTAAACGGCCAAGTATTTGCGAGGGATTTTCTTTGTCTAGAAGAATGGCGCTTATAGAATATTGCCGAAAAGGCCCGACACCATGAGTAAGAAGAAGCCAACCATGCTCGGTTTCAATTGGTGAGCCGCAGGTTCCGATCTGCACGAATTCCCAAGAGTACGAAGGCCTCATAAGGGGAACAGCTTCATGCCAGAAATGAATGTTATCAGAGTACATTAAGAAAAGGTTCTCATTATCCTGTCGAGATACCATTGCATACCGCCCATGTATCTTCCGGGGAAACAAAGCCATTCCTTTGTTTACGGCTGCGCTCCCGTTCAGGGTAATCATTTTGAAATGCTCAAAATCTTCCGTTTCCATCAATTGAGGGAGTATCACTTTGCCGTCATATGCAGTGTAGGTAGCATAGTATTTCTTCCTTCCATCATTGTCTGTAAAAAGAACAAATCGTGCATCCTCTATGCCGTTTTGTTCACTCGGAGAAAGAGGGAATAGAACCCGTTCAGATAGAGGAACGGAAGGATCGAAGTGCGCCTCGTAGTTGCATTGGGCCAGCCATTGAATTTTGTCGCTGGTGAGCCTGTCAGTCTGCGATAAAGGTTGATGGTTGTAGATATATGATTTGACTTTTTCCATGAGTTCGTCAAAGGTGAATTCATCTGAAAGCGAGCTGATAATGGTATTCGTGAAATCGCTGTAAAGACCCATTTCATAGAGTTTCCGGGCAAAACATGTCTTGTCGTAGAGAAGGTTCGCTTTCATATCTGCGGTAGAGGCGAAACCATGAGGCTCATCTATTGATATATTACAATTTGCGTCAATACATCCGGAACGGAACGTCAAAGATGAAATATGCCCTTCGCCTGTCGCCCGCAGGGTTATGATAAAACGGAGAGAACTATGGGGCAATCCTGACTGGTTGGGGTGTGGAACGATTGAAGGATTGAAAAGGGCGGCTGATTCAAATGAATATTCGGCCAAAAAGAACGAGCCTATGAGGAGCCTTCGTTCTCGCGAAGGCAATACATCGGAAGGCATATACCTGTGGACGGAATCGAATTGGCGCTCCAGAAGAAGCTCGAAATTATAATGCCGATGTGAAAACTTGCCAAGTACATCCTTCAGTTCTTTCTTTATATCCGCCTCATTAAGAGACAACACTCGTGAAATAATCCGTTCAACTCGCGACTCGCTGAAAGGAATATGCGGGCGTACAATGACCCGTTGGCTATCAGGCGCCAGAATAATGCCCGTATCTTTTACAGGTACGGATGAGGATTCCTTGGAAGCATTCTTCTTTCTCATTCTGAAATTGGCTCCTTGAAACTCTCTACGATGTTTGTAACATTTGTCATCTCGTATAGGGACAGGAGAAATGCGATGGTTGATTCGGCGCCTTGATTGCGATTTACTCTATCCACATGAAGCCCGTCATAACAACCACCATTTATCGGGTCGTAAAGCAAAAGTCCCAAATCGTTAGCGCCAAGAAACCAATGGAATGTTTTTTTAGCTTCGCCATACCAACACTTGTCTCTCGTTGATAGGTATGCTTCCAGACAAGCTGAAACGGTAGAAGATGCCTCTATCGGCTGTTGATCGAAAACAGGTTTAGAGCTGCCGCGTTCAAATATCTTATCTGTACCAACAGGCTGAAAATGGCCTCGAGAAGAGGTCTGCACAGTAGTCAGCCAATTTAATGAATCAATCCCGCTCCTGAGCATTTTTTCATTGGCGAGAACCCGTCCGCTGACAATAAGTGCATGGGGAATTTCAGCGTTACAGTAACTCAAAGATGATTCAAACCATTTCCATTCATCGCTGCTATTCTCGTCATAAAGTTTCATGAGCTTCGTGGCAAGCACTTCCAAACTGTTTCGAGCAAATCTGTCGCCCGAGAAACGTTTTTGATATTCATGAGCCCCCATCAACGCAAAGGCCCATGCCCGTGGCGAGGTAAATGAAGATACAGGTGTCAGGGCTTGCTCGAAAATCTCTGCTGCCATTTGAGTAAAGCCTTCGTTCTTGGATCGGCCAATGCAAGTTCCGAGAGCCCATATTGCCCTGCCATGACAGTCTTCAGAAAAGACTTCGTCTGTCCATTTACGCTGAAATGTGAGAAAATTCCTGAATCGTGCGGCTTTTTCATCCCAGGCATATCTCACGAAGCCGAGAAAACGGCTTGCAAGGTCATAAAGTCTCAGCGAATTGATTGTGCCGAGATTCTCAAGCAATACGGTCAGGATAAGCGCTCTTGAATTATCATCTGTGCAATATCCTTCGGCGAAGTTAGGAACATTATACTTCGCATGCTGAAATATTCCTATAAAATCAGTCATTCGCACGAGATGGTCAAGTTTGATTTCTGGCAAAATGGGCGGTTGCCCATCAAGAGACCGCATCGAGATCTTTTGCATAACAGATGGCCGTTTTTGGCGAGCTTCATCGAATAGATTGCCGTATTGTTTCGCCACATTGTTCCATGTCATTTCACGGCCAAGCAGATAGGCATTCTTGCGCATCGCATGACGTTCGACTTCATTCCGAATAAGCCCTGTGATTGCTTGGGCTATGGAGTCCGAATCTCCAAATGGCACAAGAATGCCCTTCCCATCTGCAAGCAACTCTTGAGCATGCCAGAATGGTGTTGATATTACTGCATTGCCTGAGCCGAAAGAATAGGCGAGTGTTCCCGATGTAATCTGCGCTTCGTCAAGATATGGGGTAATGTAAATATCGGCAAGTGCAATGAGTTCCTTAAACTCTTCTATGGGAACAAATCTATTATGAAATATAACATGCCCCGCGACACCAAGTTCGTCTGCAAGACGCTGTAGTGAAAGCCTGTATCTCTCGCCCTCATGCCTGAGAAGATTTGGGTGTGTAACCCCTGCGACCAGGTAAACAACATTGGGGCAATTCCTGATGACATTCGGGAGGGATCGCAGCACAACTTCGATACCTTTCTTAGGAGTAAGTAAGCCAAAAGTAAGAATAACTATTTTACCCTGGACGCCATATTGATACTTATAGAAATTGGGATCGCTGAAAGACACATCGGGTATCCCGTGTGGTATTAGATGAACCTTGTCTTGAGGTATTTTATATATACTATGGAGAATTTCGGCACCTTTCTGAGACATGACAACTACATAATCAGATATCGCAAGCAGTTCATCCATAACACGGTGCTGATGAACATTTGGATTTTTCAGTATCGTATGAAGTGTTGTTATCAGGGGCATTTTCAGGTTGCGCAACAATGATAGAACATAACTGCCCGCTTTTCCGCCAAAAATGCCATATTCGTGTTGGAGACAGACGACATCGACATTATTGAGATTCAAAAAGTCAGCTGCTGCCTTGTAAGAGTCGATATCCTGCTCCTTTATCTCAAAACGAACATGTTCGGGGTATTGATAGCCCTCTTCAATATCGGTTACAGGAATTGCAAAACACTGGACACCGGGATTAATTGTCGCGAAAGACTCACAAAGATCCGTTGTAAATGTGGCAATTCCGCATTGACGGGGAAGGTAATTGCCGATGAATGCGACTTTCTTGATATTTTTCATAGTGTCCCTTCAAATCTCAACATTCCTCTCCTGACTTGGTATACGGGAACCCTAATTTTGGCTAACGGTTTGCTGGCTAAAAGAAGTGCGATAGCATTTGTCGCTTAGTCTTTTTGTCTTTTAGCCTGCTGTTATCTGCCGTTGCGGGTAAATTTCTTTTAAACGGTCGCTGTTGTACTAACCCCCTATTTTCCCTTTAAATGAACCCAGAACTCCCTTGGTGTTACTATTTCTACCTCACCATATTTTTTCAGGATCAAAAGGTCTTCATCTCCTGTTATTATAAACCTTGCCTCACCGCTTATTGCTGTGCCGATTATCTTGATGTCATTGATATCCCTACATGCCTGTGTATCAACATGTTCTGGATTAAATATCTTTGTTATTTCCCTTAAATAGTTGATAATTGCAAGAGAAATACTTCTCGGTAGATGTACCTTATGAATCAGTTTTTCCTTTACCTCCGATAAAATATACTCGCTTGTTACAATGGTGTGTTCAGCAACGCATATCTCGAATACTTCAGAACAGAGACCTCTTGCTGCAAAGGCAGCAACAATGACATTCGTATCCAGCACAACTCTCATGAGGTGGCTTTAAAAATATCTTCGTCTGTTAGTAAGTCCTGTGCTTCTGCAAAAGGCAGTGCTTTTTTCCTCAGTTGCTGAAACCGTTTTACAGCGAGATAACGGCTAACGGCATCCCTGATGATTTCGCTTTTTGAGGTTTTCTCTTCCTTCACTACCTTTTCTAATTCTTTCTGTAGTTTCTCCGGTAACCTTATAGTAATGGTGTCTTTCATCCCGGT
>CAKKSD010000001.1 GCA_919902995.1 Thermodesulfovibrionia bacterium | reverse complement strand
CAAAGTCAATTACACAGAAAATAATAGCATTTATAAGATATAAGTTAGTCAAAAAAAGGCTCTTAAATAAAAGAGATAATTATATAGCTGAAAGAATAGATGAGACCTTAAATTATGGCGAGACAGGAATCATTTTTATCGGTGCCTATCATAATATCAAAGAGAAGCTCCCCAAAGACATTCAAATTACAGAAATAAAAGATGCAGATAAGGTGAGAGAATATCAAAAGTTACTCCCTTTTTGTTGTAATAAGAACAGAGAGCGATTTGAGGAATTGGGCAGATATCTTATCTCGGAAATAAATTAGTTCGCCTGCAAAGACAAAGAAAGGAGAGAAGAAATGACGCAAAAAGAACTAAAAGAAAAGGCAGGGGAATTAGGAATAAAACCCAAGATATGGATGAAAAAAGGAGATATAATCCGTGCTATTCAGACCGCCGAAGGTAATTTCCCTTGCTTTGGTACAGCTAAAGATTATTGTGACCAATTGGGATGTTGTTTTAGAGACGATTGCCTGTCTAAATGATATGGCTTTACTTATTTAATCATAAATAGCCTTGACGGTTTCTATAAAGTGTGATTTAATTCAACGAGCAGTTGATGACTTGCAGATGATGAAGATGCTATGCCCTTGATATTATCTCAATGTTTATTAAAGACCTAAGCAATTGCAAAGAAATTGTAGCAGGAGACAATACAATCCTCAGAGAACTCCTTCATCCTGATAAAGCAGATCTGCAACTCAGATATAGTTTAGCCTATGCAACTGTAAGGGTAGGCGAAAGTTCTCTGCCCCATAGGCTAAAAACCTCAGAGGTCTATTATATCTTAGAAGGAGAAGGGGTAATGTGTATCGACGATGAGTCTGCGAAGGTTCATCAGGGCCAGGCAATTTATATTCCACCCGATTCGAGACAATACATCAAGAATACAGGGAATTCCGATCTAAAATTTCTTTGTATAGTAGATCCTGCATGGAGAAAAGAGGACGAAGAGATATATGATTGAAAGGAGTTTAAAATGATATTAAGGTCGCTTACAAGGTACAGAGATGCAGGACTTCTGATACTCCGCATTTTCATAGGGATTATGTTCCTTTACCATGGTGCTCCCAAATTGATCGGTGGTCCGGAGAAATGGGAAAAACTGGGTATGGCTATGAACTATGTTGGTATCCCTTTTATGCCTGTTTTCTGGGGATTCATGGCAGCCTTTTCTGAATTTTTCGGAGGGATATTTATCATTCTGGGTCTCTTTTTCAGACCCGCCTGCATTCTTCTCCTAATAACTATGGCAGTTGCCTCCATAATGCATATAGGAAAAGGTGACGGTTTAAAGATTGCATCCCATGCAATTGAAGACGGAATAGTATTCCTAAGTCTGATTCTTATTGGTCCCGGCAAATATAGTATGGACAGGGAATGATTATACTTTCAGGGAAAAACTACTCAAATCCCAGCCCCTTCCTCAATTTCCTGTCAGCGTTTATGATATCCTGAACGTTTTCCCCGTTAATCTCCCAGGAGTAATCATCCTTTGAGTTCCTTTTCAGTTTTATATTGAGCGGTTTTTTAGGTTTAGTTTGTACAAGCGATGGAATCTGCTGGATCGAAGTTGATTGAGATTTCTCGGTAGAAGGAGGTGGTGGCGCTCCCTCTGCAATCACAAGAACACTAATAACAATGAATGTCACTACCACTACTATAAATCCTTTCATATGAGTCTTTCCTCCCCTCTTATTTTTTATGAGAGGATACTATTAAATCTCCCTTTAGTCAACTATCCGTTCGGCTGGCTCACGACGAAGCCTTGACTTCATCCGATCTTTCCTGTATTTTTAGATGCGATGGGGATCGTTGTAGGTCTAACAGGTGGAATTGCAACAGGAAAAAGTACAGTCTCGGCTATTTTTAAAAGACTGGGCGCCTATATTATAGATGCTGATGAGCAGGCGAAGAAGGCAGTCAGAAAAGGGACTTCGACATGGAAAGAAATAAGAGATTTTTTTGGGGTGGGGATACTTAATCGTAATGGAACGATTAATAGAAGAAAGCTCGGACGGATTATATTTGAAGACAAATCAAAGAAGAAAAGACTTGAGGAAATAATCCATCCCAAGGTATTTAAAGAAATAGAGATGCTCAAAAAGGCTATCATAAGAAAAGACAGGGATGCCATAATCCTTTGTGATATTCCACTTTTGATAGAGAGTGATTACCACAGGAAGGTTGATAAGGTAATCCTTGTTTATTCGGGGAAGAGAGAACAATTAGCAAGACTTACTAAAAAGTTTTCTTATGAAGATGCATTAAGAAGAATCAAATCCCAGATGTCTTTAAATAAGAAGAAAAGATATGCCGATTACATTATTGACAACAGTGGTTCTATTAAAGAGACCGAAACACAATGTAGAAAGATCTATGCCGAACTTGCTTCAGCATCCCATAAAAAGAGTCCCTGAAACAATTTCAGAGTGATAAATCCCGATTACATCTACTATCAGGTCTTGACTTTTTACTCACATTTCTGTAAAACTTAACGAGTGAAACGGTTAACTAAGGCGATATTCCCGGCTGCCGGACTGGGAACTAGATTCCTGCCAGCCACCAAAGCCTCTCCTAAGGAAATGCTCCCTATCGTTGATAAACCGATGATCCAGTATGGAGTGGAAGAGGCTGTGGCCTCAGGAATAGAAGAAATCATAATCGTCACAGGCAGGTGGAAGAGGGCAATCGAGGATCATTTCGATATCGCCTTCGAGCTTGAGGAAAACCTGAAAGCGAAAGGTGAGAGTAGCCTCCTCAAAGAAATCAAAAGGATTGCTAATATGGTAACTCTCTGTTATATACGCCAGAAGGAGGCCCTTGGGCTTGGACATGCTATCCTCTGTGCAAAACAATTGATAATGGATGAACCCTTTGCGGTCATTCTTGGAGATGATATAATTGATTCTAAGGTTCCTGCAATCAAGCAGATGTCAGAAATCTATAAAAAGTATAACAGCCCTATCCTAGCCATACAGAGGGTAAAAAAAGAAGAGGTTCATAGGTATGGTGTCATCAAAGCGATTAGTGTAGGAGATGGTGTTTATAAGGTTCTTGATCTGGTTGAGAAACCAAAGACAAAGGAGGCCCCTTCCGATCTGGCCATAATTGGAAGATACATCCTCACCCCTGAGATATTCGAAATCCTTGAGAGGACTACTCCAGGAAAGAACAGGGAAATCCAGCTTACTGATGGATTAAAGAAGATGCTGAAAAAAAAGCCTATTTACGCCTATGAGATTAAGGGAAAGCGATACGATGCAGGAGATAAGCTCGGTTTCCTGAAGGCAACAGTAGAACTTGCCTTAAAAAACCCTGAATTGGGAAAAGACTTTAAGAATTACCTAAAGACACTCCATCTTGAAGATTGGTAATAAGAATTGACTACAACTCATAATGAGGTGATTTACAGTGCCAAACTTTGAAGAAATTGAACATCATCCTGAGATACCCCCAAGGTTACCTGTACTTCCTGTAAGGGATATAGCGATCTTCCCTTACATGATCATACCACTCTTTGTGGGAAGGGAAATGTCTATAAAGGCGATAGACGATGCCCTCTCAGGAAACAGGATGATACTTCTTATAGCCCAGAAAGACCTGAATATTGAGAATCCCGAACCTAAGGACCTCTATGAGGTAGGAACTGTGGGTATGATCATGAGGATGTTAAAACTTCCAGACGGGAGGATTAAGATCCTTGTACAGGGACTTTCAAAGGCCAGAATAGAAAGTTTTGTCAAAAAAGAACCTTACTATATTGCTGAGATCCAGAAGATCCAAGACCCAAAGGTAGAGATTACACTGGAGACTGAAGCCTTAATTAGGAATGTTAAGGAACAGCTCGACAAGGCTGTCTCTTTAGGAAAGATAATCCTTCCAGATATACTTGTAGTGGTGGAAAATCTTGAGGAGCCAGGCAGGCTCGCAGACCTCATCGCATCTAATCTCGGCCTCAAGGTAGATGTTGCCCAGGAGGTCCTTGAGACCATAAACCCTATATCAAGACTAAAAAAGATTGGAGATATTCTATCGAGGGAAATTGAGCTTCTCACTGTCCAGCAGAAGATCCAGACTGAGGCAAGGGGGGAGATAGATAAGACCCAGAGGGAATATTTCTTGAGGGAACAGCTAAAGGCAATACAGAAAGAATTAGGGGAGATGGATGAGAGGGCAGAAGAGATTCAGGACCTCAGAAAGAGGATTGAAGAGGCAAAGATGCCTGAGAAGGTCGCAAAGGAAGCCGAGAAACAGTTAAAGAGACTTGAAAAGATGCATCCGGATGCGGCTGAATCCGCAGTTATCCGAACATATATAGATTGGTTGGTTGATCTTCCCTGGAGTAAAAGCACTCAGGATAACCTCGATATAGCTATGGCAAAAAAGGTCCTGGATGAAGACCATTATAACCTCGAGAAGGTAAAAGAAAGGATCTTGGAGTATCTGGCAGTAAGGAAACTGAAAGAGAAGATGAAGGGTCCAATCCTTTGTTTTGTTGGTCCCCCAGGCGTCGGAAAGACATCTTTAGGTAAATCTATAGCGAGGGCATTGGGAAGGGAATTCGTCCGCATCTCATTAGGAGGGATAAGGGATGAGGCTGAAATAAGAGGACACAGGAGGACATACGTAGGTGCCCTCCCCGGGAGGATTATTCAGGGTATTAAGCAGGCAGGCTCAAATAACCCTATCTTCATGATGGATGAGATAGACAAGGTTGGGGCAGACTTCAGAGGAGACCCATCTGCTGCTTTATTAGAGGTCCTTGATCCGGAGCAAAACTATTCATTTTCTGACCATTACCTGGGAGTCCCTTTTGATCTCTCAAATGTGACGTTCATCACTACAGCAAACCTCGTAGATCCAATCCTGCCCGCCCTTAAAGACAGGATGGAGACAATAGAGATCGCTGGATATACAGAAGAAGAAAAGCTCGGCATAGCCAGAAATTTTCTGATTCCAAGACAGCTCTCAGAAAATGGGATTACATCGAAACAGCTCGAGATAACTGACAAGGGAGTCCTTACAGTCATATCTCAATATACAAGGGAGGCAGGGCTTAGAAACTTAGAGAGGGAATTGGCAAATATCTGTCGTAAGGTAGCACGCCAGATAGCTGAAGGGAAGAAAAAATATGTGAAGGCAACACATAATAAGATTCATCAATTCCTTGGTGTACCGAAACATCTTCCTGAAGAGGAAAGGGAAAAGGATGAGATCGGTGTCTCTACAGGCCTTGCCTGGACACAAGCAGGTGGTGATATCATTTATGTAGAGGCTACAACAATGAAGGGGAAGGGTAACCTTACCCTCACAGGCCACCTCGGTGATGTGATGAAGGAGTCAGCCCAGGCTGCCTTGAGTTATATAAGGTCCAAGGCCTCCTTACTCGGTATAAAAGATGATATCTTCAACAAAATAGATATACATATCCACGTCCCTGCCGGTGCCATTCCAAAGGATGGCCCATCCGCCGGAATCACAATGGCAGCGGCACTGGCATCTGCTCTCACAAATAGACCTGTAAGCAAGGATGTTGCCATGACAGGAGAAGTAACACTAAGGGGAAGGGTCCTCCCTATAGGGGGACTTAAGGAAAAAGCCCTGGCAGCAAAACAGGCCGGAATAAGGTCTATCATAATTCCGAAAAGGAACAAAAAGGATCTGGAGGAAATTCCAAAGAATGTAAGAAAAGGGTTAGAGTTCGTCTTCGCTGATACAATGGATGATGTCTTTTCAGCGGCACTTAAGAATCAAAAACAGAAGAATTTGACCAGATTCCATTAAATCAATTCCTATGAAGTTAAGCGAGATCGGAGAGTTAGGCCTCATCCAGCGGATCAAAGAAGGTCTCCCCCTTCCCCCTGAACAGGTTATATTAGGAATCGGAGATGATGCAGCAGCCGTAAGGCACCCACCGGGTTCTCTCATCATTATTACTTCGGACATGTTCCTTGAAGGCATACACTTCGATCGTGCTCTCTCTACTAAATTTCAGATAGGTTTTAAAGCACTATCCGTAAATATAAGTGATATTGCAGCTATGGGGGGTAGGCCTACTGCAGCCCTGATATCAATAGGACTTCCAGCAAATATATCTGTTAAAGATGTAGATAGTATCTTTGAAGGGATCGAGGAGTCTGCAAAAGAATACGGGGTTTCCATAATCGGAGGAGATACCTGCAGATCCAGATCTGGTATCATCCTTAGCATAACAGTTCTTGGAAATGTGGAAGAAGACCTTATGGTTCGTAGATCCAGGGCAAAGTTAGGAGACGCCATCTTTGTCACAGGGACATTAGGCGATTCTGCCATGGGACTTGAGTTATTAAAAACAAGACTCCAGACTCCAGACCCCAGACTCCAGACTCTTATTGAGAGGCATCTACTTCCACGGCCAAGGGTCAAGGAAGGAGAGATTATTGCAAAGAACAGGTGGGCCACATCTATGATCGATATCAGCGATGGCCTTGCATCAGACCTGTGTCATATCTGTGATGAAAGTGGTATTGGAGCTGAAATTAACCTGGAGAAAATTCCGATATCTATGGAGTTGAGGAAGATAGCAAATAAACTGAAGAAAGACCCCATATCCTATGCTCTCACAGGTGGAGAGGATTATGAGCTACTTTTTACTGTGCCGGAGGATAAAATAGAAGAGGTCATAAAAGCCAGAATCGGAGAGAGGCATTTAGCTACCATGATAGGGAATGTGATAAAAGATGATAGGGTCTTAATAGATAAAGATGGTAGACGCCATACCCTTTTTCCAACAGGTTATAATCATTTCAAGAAAGGTAAAAAATGATTTCAATAATTAACTCCAGACTTCGGGCTTTTTTAATATTAATTATTGGTTATTATCGCAATGGGAATAAGAGAAACTATTAAAGGCATCCTTACATTCGGTGATTCTCCGAATCGCCTATCACTTGCCTTTGCTATTGGTATTTTTATTGCTTTTACACCAACAGTAGGCCTTCATACTTTAAGCGCTATTTTTATAGCATGGGCTTTAAGGATGAATAAGGCTGTAACCTTTGCCGGCACCTTTGTGAGCAATCCCTATACACAGATTCCGATCTACGGGTTATGTCTCTGGGTTGGTTCAAAACTTTCAGGGCAGAAAATAAAATTTAATATAGACTGGAAAAATCTTAGCTTATGGAACTTATGGGGAGAGATTAAACCCCTCCTTCTTCCTCTTATACTCGGTGCAACAATCCTGGGGATAGGAGCGGCGATAATCTCTTACTTTGCTCTTTACTATTTAATCCAGCGGTATAGAAGATATACAAAAAATAAAAAACTAAGTTCGTTATGAATGAAGAGCATAAAGTAAGAAGGTTAACAATTCCTCACATAGTTCTTTTCTCTGCAACCCTTTTTACAACCTTATTCTTCGGGGCTATTCAACAAGGAATTAAGCTCGAAGAGATTTTTAAGGATCTGAACATCCTCAGAGGAATTCCTTTCTCCTTCACACTCCTTTCTATCCTGGGTGGACATGAACTTGCTCACTATTTAGCCTCAAGAAGACATGGGATAGCCGCCACACTGCCTTATTTTATCCCTGCCCCTACTTTAATAGGGACTTTCGGTGCTGTTATAAAAATGAAGGCACCCATAAAAAATAGAATGGCACTTTTAGATATCGGGGCAGCAGGTCCAATAACAGGCTTTATTATCTCAACAATAGCACTGGTAATAGGTCTCGGATATTCAAGGGTAGAGGTTCATATAGCAAGACCCGAGTCTGGTTCAGGACATGGCATAGGTCTCGGCTCATCCATTTTCTTTGATATTCTTGTTAGAGTTATTTTGGCTATTAATCCAAAGGACTATGATATATTTCTCCATCCTGTTGCCTTTGCTGGATGGATAGGTCTCTTTGTAACATCACTAAATCTTCTCCCTATTGGCCAGCTCGATGGGGGCCATATTGTATATGCCCTATCTGGTGAATGGCACCGCCTTATATCGAAAATAACAATCCCTGTTCTTATTGTATTGGGCATTCTGGGATGGGAAGGATGGTATATATGGGCCTTCCTCCTCATATTCTTAGGCCTAAGGCATCCCCCCCTTACCTATCCGTTTATCCCTCTGGATAGCAGGAGGCGTCGGATTGGATGGCTCTGCGGTGCTATTTTCATTCTTACATTCTCCCCCGTACCATTTTCAGGTTTATGAAAGGGGTTGACAAATAGGAGAGAAGATATTAAGGTTATATCGTCTTGATTTAAAGAGATAAAATATTTCATATGAAAGAACTTATCTTAAAATATTTCCAAGAAAGTTATAAAACCAAAGAGCGGTTTCTTAAAGAGAGCATAGATACCATTATTGAGGTTGTTCACCTGATAGCAACCGCCTTCAAGGATGGGAAGAAACTTATCCTTTTCGGAAACGGTGGAAGTGCTACTGATGCCTCCCATATCGCAGGAGAATTTGTTAACAGGTTCCAGAAAGAACGGCCTGGACTTCCTGCTATCGCCCTTAATACAGATATGGCTGTCATCACAAGTATAGCCAATGACTACGAATACTCACAGATCTTCTCAAGACAGCTTAAGGCTCTGGGTGAAGAAGGAGATGTAGTAATAGGGATAAGCACCAGCGGGAATTCTACCAATGTTTTAAAGGCGATTGACTCCGCGAAGAAAAAAGGTATGAAGACTATAGCCTTTACAGGCATGGATGGTGGTAAACTTTCAGAAAAAGTCGATTACGCATTTATAGTCCCTTCTAATAGCACCCCGAGAATCCAGGAGACACATATAACCCTCGGACATATCATCTGCCAGATGGTAGAGGAGGTACTTTTCGGAGAACATAATTAAGGAAGTATAAGGAATTCTTCCAAAAACTACTAAGAGGTAACTATGAGAAGTATCAGGGTTATCATATTGAGTTTTATCGTTATATCAATCCTACGTACCCAATCCATTGCCCAGGAACCAACAAAAGAATATACTATCAAAAAAGGTGATACACTCTGGGATATATCGCAGAGGGAATTAAAGGATTCGTTTCTTTGGCCTAAACTCTGGAGGGAAAACCCGGAGATTAAGAACCCCGATAGGATATATCCTGACCGTGTCTTGAAGATCCCTGTGAAGACAACAGTTGAGAAAACAAGACCTGAACCTGCAGAAAGGGTTGCGGTACCACCAGAGGAAGAAAAGATATTAGAAAAAGTCGAAGTACCCGAAGAAGCCCCTAAGGTGCCTCTTTCTGATAAATCCCGTTTGGCCTCTGCTGGGTACATAGCTACAGGGGGAATTGATAAAAGTGAGATAATAGATTCACCCGATAAGAAGACCCTGCTCGGAGAAATGGATATCGTCTATCTTACTTTATCAAGTGATATGAAGATAGGAGATAGATTTACGGTCCTTAGGATAGTAAAGAAGGTAATACATCCAAAGACCGGAGCTTTCATGGGCAATCTTGTAAAGATATTAGGAGAACTCATAATAATCGATATAAATGAAAAGACAGCAACGGGTAAGATAATTGATTCATTTGACTATATTACAAGAGGGGATAGACTCGAAAGTTATGCCGAGATAGAAATCCCCTATATTCCTTCTGACAGGATCTCCTCTCCTGTCGGAATAAAGGGATATATTGTTGAAGTGATGGACAAAAAGTTTTCTAATGCACAGATGGATATTGTTTATCTGGACAAAGGATTAACCGATGGACTCAATGCTGGCGATCGATTCAAGGTAGTAGCCGTTGGAAATAAAGCCACAATCCCCTCAACAGTAAGAGAGATCAACCTTCCCGACCAGATCATAGGTGAAGTCCAGATACTAAGTATTCAGGAAAATTCCTGTACCGCATTGATTACTAAAAGCGTAAAAGATATTAAACGTGGAGATGTGATCCAGTCTTTCTGAAAGAACGTTGTTAAGCCCATTATCTTTATTGAAATATTAAAATAATTTATAATTAAAAGAGTTGACATAAAAACCTCCCTGTGATAAATTCCATCACCTTGATCCTGATTCAGTCGATGGTTTTTAGAAAGGTTTCTTATGATAGAGCTCAATTATTGGTTTTTTGTTCAGTTATTTAATTTCCTTGCCCTTCTTATTTTTCTAAATTATTTTCTTTTCAAACCTGTCCTTAGCCTGCTTCAAGAACGTACCAGAATGATCTCTGACAGATTGGAAGAAGCAAGGGAGACCCAGAGAAAAAGCGAAGAGGCTATGGCTAAGCTCAACCATGAAATAACTACCGCTAAGGAAAGAGGAAGACATATCTTTCTGGGGATCCAAAGGGAAAGTTTTAATGAACAGCGAGGGATGCTGGAGAAGGCTAAAGGAAAAGCCGCAGAGACAATAGAAAAGGCTAAAGGTGAGATAAGAGAAGATACCGAAAAGGCAAGGGTCCTTCTTAAAGAGGAAGCATATCACCTCTCTTCAGAGATTACAAAAAAGATATTGGGCAGGGAGATATAGACAAAATGCAAAATGAAAAATGCAAAATGAAAAATGCAAAAATATTGGAATGTCTCTTCTTTATTCCTCTTCTATATATCCTCATATCTCCTGCTTTTGCCTCTGCTGGTGAAGGAGGACACAACTCTTCATGGTTAGACCTGCTATGGAGGGTAATGAATTTTGGAATACTCGTAGCCCTTCTATATATCCTTTTAAAAAAATTCCGTCTTAAAGAAGTCTTGTCCAGAAGATCAGAAGGCATCTCAAAAGCTATCAAGGATGCAGAAGAGGCCAGAGAGACAGCCAGAAAGGGACTTGAAGAGATTCAGAATAGATTAAGTCAAAAGGATAAAGAGATAGAGGCCATTATAAATACAGCAAGGATGGATGGTGAAAAGGAGAAGGTCTCTTTGACTCAGGAGGGAGAGAGGATCGGCGAAGGGATTATCCGTCAGGCCAGGGAGAATATCGACCAGGAAGTAAGAAAGGCGAAGGACTCATTGAGGAAAGAGGTAGTAAATCTGGCATTAGAGTTAGCAGAAGGAAATATTAAAAAAAATCTGAAGAAAGAAGATCAGGAAAAGATCCTGATGGAATATATTAAGAAAGTTTCAAATGGCTCTGAGAGGAAATAATAATGATAGGCAATGTTCTTGCAAAAAGATATGCTAAGGCACTTATTGAGCCGCTGAGGGAAGATGATGTGGAGGTGGTTAGAAAAGACCTTGATACATTCCAGAATATATTCCAGATCAGCCCAGAGATCAGAAAACTCTTCTTAAGTCCTGCCTTTGGGTTTGAAGAGAAGAAGAATGTCCTGCAGGTTTTATCAGAAAGGCTGGGTTTCTCCAGGAAATCGCATAGGTTCTTTGAGCTTCTCCTTGAAAAGGACAGGCTGAAATATTTTAAGGAGATCAGGGCATTCTTCGAAAACCTTCTTTATGAAAGAAGGAACAAGATGAAGGCCTATGTTACATCATCCGACAGTTTTTCCACAACCCATGAAAAAATCCTGAAAGATAGGCTGAAAGACCTTACAAAAAAAGATATAGAACTGGATATCAGGACCGACCCTTCCATTATAGGAGGCCTGGTTATAAAGATAGGGGATGTAATCTACGATGGAAGCATAAAAGGTCAGCTTAATAGCATTAAAGAAGGATTATTGGAAAAATCAGCAAGGTAATAATATTTGGGGGGGTAATTAAATATGCAGATAAGGGCAGACGAGATTAGTGAACTTATAAAGAAACAGATAACAGATTTCGAGACGAGGATTGACGTCAGAGAGGTTGGAACAATAATAACGGTAGGAGATGGTATCGCAAAGATATTTGGGATAGAGAAGGCGATGGCAGGAGAACTACTCGAGTTTCCTCACGGTATCTATGGAATAGTATTCAATCTCGAAGAAGATAACGTCGGAGCTGTCCTCTTAGGAGAAGATAAATATATCAAAGAAGGCGATATTGTAAAGAGGACAAAGAGAATAGTAGAGGTCCCTGTGGGCGAAGCTGTAGTCGGAAGGGTTGTAAACGCCTTAGGACAACCCCTTGATGGAAAAGGACCTATTGATGCAAAACATTCAAGAAAGGTTGAGATAATAGCTCCGGGTATAGTAATGAGACAACCTGTTAAAGAGCCCCTTCAGACAGGCCTCAAAGCCATAGATGCTATGATACCAATCGGCAGGGGTCAGAGGGAACTCATCATAGGAGACCGACAGACAGGGAAAACAGCCCTTGCGGTAGACACAATAATAAACCAGAAGGGCGGCAATGTTATCTGTATCTATGTGGCTATCGGTCAGAAGAGGGCGAGTGTTGCCAGGGTAGTTGATACCCTCATTAGGTATGGTGCAATGGACTATACCATAGTTGTCTCTGCTACAGCCAGTGACCCTGCAACCATGCAGTATCTCTCACCTTACAGTGGTTGTGCCATGGGAGAATATTTCAGGGATAATGGTAAGCACGCCTTGATAATATACGATGACCTGTCAAAACATGCCCATGCTTACAGACAGCTCTCTCTTCTCCTTAGGCGTCCTCCTGCAAGGGAGGCCTATCCGGGTGATGTATTTTACCTGCATTCAAGGCTCCTTGAGAGGGCAGCGAAACTTTCTGATAAACTCGGAAGTGGATCTCTCACTGCCCTGCCGATAATCGAGACTCAGGCTGGAGATGTCTCTGCCTATATACCTACAAATGTTATCTCTATTACAGACGGGCAGATATATCTCGAATCAGACCTCTTCTATGCAGGCATAAGGCCTGCTGTAAATGTCGGTCTTTCTGTATCGAGGGTTGGAGGGGCTGCGCAGATAAAGGCGATGAAACAGGTTGCCGGAATGCTGAGGCTCGACCTTGCACAGTATAAGGAGCTGGCAGCATTCGCACAGTTCGGAAGCGACCTCGATAAGACGACCCTTGCCCAGATTGCGAGGGGACAGAGGATGGTAGAGTTACTCAAACAGGATCAGTATGCCCCTATACCTGTCGAAGCTCAGGTCCTTCTGATCTTTGCTGGAACGAATGGATTTCTCGACGATGTCCCTGTCCCATCCATAAAAAAATTTGAGAAGGAATTCCTGAAATATCTGAGGGACAAGAAAGAGGATCTAAGGAAAGATCTCAGGGATAAGAAGGTTATTGATGATAATCTCCGTTCTAAGATTGGTACTGCGATAGAGGAATTCAAGAAAACCTTTGAACAGTAAACTAATAAGAGCGCCATTGCGGGGGTGAAGCCCGTGGCAATCCTATGAGATTGCTTCGCTACGCCCTGCACCATCTGGTTCAGGGCTACGCTCGTAATGACAATGTAAAAGTATTTCACCTGTTACTGATATATGCCTACTCTCAGAGATATAAAGAGACGAATAACTTCTGTTAAGAGTACACAGCAGATCACAAAGGCTATGAAGATGGTAGCTGCGTCAAAACTCAGAAGGGCACAGGATAGGATCTTCGAGGCAAGACCTTATGCAAACAAGATGTTCTCTGTCCTTAGTAGTCTTGCGGTAAGGACAGGGAGAGAGGAACATTCACTCCTGGCTAAAAGGAGTCGCAGCAAAATCGAGATTCTGGTTATAACAACTGATCGCGGTCTCTGTGGCGCCCTTAATTCAAATATACTAAAAAAGGCCTATGATTTTAATAGAGAAAAAAAGAAGGATGATTATGAGGCATCTATAAGTACTATAGGCAGGAAAGGCAGGGACTTCTTCAGGAAGCGGAATATCCCTATGAGGAAGACATGGGTAGGTCTTTCAGGAAAGATCACTTACAGTAATGCCCAGGAAATAGCGAGGGATATTGTAAAAAACTATACAGAGGAGCTTTTTGACGAAGTCTGTTTAGTTTACAACGAATTTAAATCTGCTATGCAGCAAAGGGTGATTATCGAGAAACTCCTTCCCATAGAACCACAGAAGGTAGAAAAAGAAGAGGTAATCCATTATGGAGAGTTTATCTATGAGCCATCTGCATCTGAGGTCCTTGATACACTCTTACCCAAACACATAGAGGTTCAGATCTTCCGTGCCCTTTTAGAATCTGAGGCAAGCGAACAGGGTGCCAGGATGACAGCTATGGATAATGCAACAAGAAATGCTAAAGAACTTATTGAGAAACTGACACTCCAGTTTAATAAGGCAAGACAGGCCGCCATCACAAAAGAGCTTATGGAGGTTGTAGGCGGGGCAGAGGCATTGAAATAAAAAGCAAAATTAAGGAATTTTGATTTGAAATTGTAAATTTTTCACTTTGCATCTTGAATTTAAATATAGGAGGTTCTAAATCATGAATGAAGGAAAGGTTGTACAGGTAATAGGCCCTGTAGTCGATATAGAATTCAGTCCTGGGAGACTTCCTTCTATCCTTAATGGTATAAAAATAGAAGACCCGGGTGACCCTGGTTCAGGGATTCCACCCATTAATCTCACCCTCGAGGTTGCATCACATCTTGGAGAAGACAGGGTAAGGACCATTGCTATGTCTTCAACAGATGGTTTAATGCGGGGGATTAAGGCGATAGATACAGAGGCTCCTATAACTGTCCCTGTTGGTGAAGGGACGCTCGGAAGAATCATAAATATCATAGGAGAACCTGTGGATGAACTCGGTCCTATAAAGGCAACAAAGAGAGACCCGATTATAAAGCCCGCTCCACTTCTTGATGAACAGATACCAACAGCTGAACTTTTCGAGACCGGGATAAAGGTCATTGACCTACTTGCACCTATGACCAGAGGGGGCAAGATAGGTATGTTCGGCGGTGCAGGTGTGGGAAAGACTGTCATCATTATGGAGATGATTCATAATATCGCTAAGGAGCATGGAGGATACTCTGTCTTTGCAGGGGTAGGTGAGAGAACCAGGGAAGGTAATGACCTCTGGCTCGAAATGAAACACTCTGGTGTCCTCGGAAGAACCGCACTTATCTACGGACAGATGAATGAACCACCCGGGGCAAGATTAAGGGTCGGTCTTACTGCTCTGACAGTCGCAGAGTATTTCAGGGATCAGGGGAACGATGTCCTCCTCTTTATAGATAACATATTCAGGTTCACAATGGCAGGAGGGGAGGTATCAGCCCTCCTTGGCAGAATGCCTTCTGCTGTTGGCTATCAGCCAAATCTCGCAACAGATATGGGAGAACTTCAGGAGAGGATATGTACAACAAAGAAGGGATCTATCACTTCGATGCAGGCAATATATGTCCCTGCCGATGATCTAACAGATCCTGCTGTTGCCACAGTTTTTACGCACCTTGATGGTACTGCCGTTCTTTCAAGACATATTGCAGAACTCGGCATATATCCGGCGGTGGATCCACTTGATTCAACATCGAGGATCCTTGACCCGAGGGTAATAGGAGAAGAACATTATAATGTGGCACGACAGGTACAGATGATTCTTCAGAGGTATAAAGATCTTCAGGACATCATAGCCATACTTGGGATGGATGAGTTATCTGATGATGATAAACTTACTGTATCCAGAGCAAGGAAGATCCAGCGATTCCTCTCACAGCCGTTCTTTGTTGCCGAAACATTCACTGGAACTCCCGGGGAATATGTAAAACTGCAGGATACTATCAAAGGGTTTAAAGAGATCGTTGAGGGAAGGATGGACGATATACCCGAGCAGGCCTTCTATATGGTTGGTCCTATAGAGGAGGTCATCGGGAAGGCGGAGAAACTGGGATATAAGAGAGACTAAGTAAATAAAGTTCAAAATTAAAAACGCAAAATGTAAAATTGAGGTTAAAAAATTTTGAATTTTTAAATTCGCATTTTGAATTTGTGAGGTTATGGCTGACAAGTTATTCCTTGAGATAGTTACACCCTATCGTCTCGTACTTAGCGAGGAGGTTGATGAGGTGGTTACCCCAGGACTTGAAGGGGAATTTGGTGTTCTACCAAATCACACTCCTTTTCTCACCATCCTTAAACTCGGAGAGATGTCATACAGGATAGGTAACGAGAGGTGGTTTCTTGTTCTCAACTGGGGTTATGCAGAAGTGGGTCCTGAAAAGGTTATAATCCTGGCAGAAGGCTGCGAAAGGGCTGAAGAGATAGATATAGAAAGAGCCCTTGCTGCAAAAAAGAGAGCAGAGGAAAGGATTGCCATAGTTGAAAGAAAGGCTGAAGAGATAGATATAGAAAGGGCACGTGCCTCCCTTATGAGGGCACTGCTCAGGATCGAAGTGGCCAATAAGAGAAGAACTACCTAAAAATGACTTTATTCTATCTTTTTTGAGATTTTCCAAAAAAGGGAGATTAATGTGAGAAAACTTACTACAACCACACTCTGTTTATTTCTATTTATCTCTGTCTCTTTCGCCTTCGGTGAAACAGCCGAAATCAGAATCCTCCATATGAATGACTTCCATGGTTTTGCTGAGCCATACAAGCCGTTAGGATCCGATGAGATGCTCGGTGGTATTTCCTATCTTTCAGAAGTTGCAAATAAACTTCGCAAAGAGAAACCTTCACTTCTCCTTTCGGCAGGAGACATGATACAGGGAAATAACTGGGCGAATCTCTCTCAGGGAGAATCTGTTATCGCACTGATGAATGCGATGGGTTTCGATGCCATGGTAGTTGGTAACCATGAATTCGATTTTGGACAGGATATACTTAAAAAAAGAATCTCAGAATCGAAGTTCCCAGTGCTCGGAGCAAATGTTGAAGGACTGGATAGTTTAAAACTCTTTGTGATAAATGAAGTTAAAGGTGTGAAGATAGCTATCGTCGGGATCGTTACAGAAGAGACTCCTGAATCAACCCATCCAAAGAATGTTGTGGGACTGAGATTTAACTCTATAGAAAAAACAATTAGAAAATATCTCCAGGAGTTAACCGGAAAGACTGATATTATTATTGTCCTCTCACACATAGGACATCATGCTGACAGAGAACTTGCAGAAAAGGTAAAAGGAATAGATGTGATAATAGGTGGACATTCACATACGAAGGTCACAAAACCTGTACAGGTTGGAAATACTATAATAGTTCAGGCCTGGGAACATGGAAAGGCCCTTGGTGTCTTAGACTTAACAATAGAAGATAAGAAGATAGTAAGGTTCGATGGCCATCTTGAAGAGATAGGACCTACACTTTCTAAGAAGGACGAGACTATCTCATTTATAGTGGAGAAATATAACAAGAAAGTGGATTCTGTTTTGAATGAGAAAGTAGGGCATGCAGATGTTGACCTCGATGGTGAAAATGTAAGAAAGAGGGAGACGAATCTCGGCAATCTTATAGCTGATATTATGAGAAATGCCTCAGGGGCTGATGTGACAATAATAAACGGAGGGGGGATAAGGACAAGTATCAAAAAAGGGGATGTGAGAGTAAAAGATATTTACTCTGTTCTGCCTTTCGATAATTACATTGTTGCGATAAAACTAAAAGGAAAAGAGATCAAGGAGGCATTAGAACATGGCGTATCAGTTTTAGGAGAGAGTGCAGGCAGATTTCCTCAGGTATCAGGTCTTAGATTTAGCTTCAGTCCTTCTCCAAAGGCAGGCTCAAGAATAAAAGAGATCTTCATCGCAGGAAAGCCGATAGAACCGGACAGGGAATATATTGTGGCTACGAATGACTTTCTTGCAGCAGGTGGTGACGGATATAAGGCTTTCGGAGAGGCTGTAAAAGCATCAAAGGACTTTTCTATAGTCGGAGGGATGATGAAGGGTGAAAAACTCGTCTACAATGATTCGAGCAGATGGCTGAGGGATGTTGTAATTGAATACATAAAAACCAGAAAGAAAATTTCTCCTCAGATCGAAGGCAGGATCAAGGAATTGAGATGAGGGTTTATGTGAATGACAAACCAATCGATATTCTCCCTGGAATGACTGTGAAACATGCCCTTATAAATGCAGGGCTTTTTAAGGATGTGGGATCAGGTAAAAAGGTCTATGATGAATGGGGAAATGAACTCGGACTGGATGGGACAATATCAGAAGGAATGAAGATTTATGTTAAGTAAGAATGAAAATAGAGTAAAAGATTCAATCCCCATTGTTGGGATTTCTTCCCTTATAGAGATGGTATGCACAGTCAGACCCTATCAGGCCTTTCAATAATTCGTAAGGAATCTTCACTTCACCATCAAGTATAAACCTTCGGTAAAATCCCTTGAGACGGATAATTTTTGCGTTGGGATTTTTAAGTTTGTTTTTATTCATCAATAGCTCCTGTATTTATTCGTTATCGGAAACCTCCTGTCCCTGCCGAAGGCCCTCGGTGTAATCTTTATACCCGGAGGGGCCTGCCGCCTCTTATATTCACTGCGGTCTATCATCTTCACTACATTCTGAGCACATGCGATATCACAGCCCATCTTCAATATTTCTTCAAAACTTCTGTCATCTTCTATATACGCCTTGAGTATTGGGTCGAGTACTTCATAAGGAGGTAGGACATCAGAATCCCTCTGGTCAGGTTTTAGTTCTGCTGAAGGTTCTTTCCAGAGAACCCTTTGTGGTATCAAGGGATTCCCTTCCCTTTTATTTCTGTATTCGCAAAGTTTATAAACCATTGTCTTGGGGACATCCTTTATTACTGCAAACCCTCCTGCCATATCGCCATAGAGGGTTGCATAGCCCACACTCATCTCGGATTTATTTCCTGTTGTTAGGACAAGCCAGCCGAACTTATTCGAGAAGGCCATAAGGATATTACCCCTTATTCTTGCCTGGAGGTTTTCCTCTGTCGTATCCTGTGGTAAGCCTTTAAAATCCTCCGAGAGGTTCTTAAGGTATTGCTCGTATATCTCTGTAATCGGTATCTCTATTAATCTTATTCCTAAGTTTCTCACGAGCTTATAGGTATCTTCCTTACTTTTCTGTGAGGTATAAGGAGAAGGGAGGAAGAGCCCGGTTACATTGTCCCTTCCGATAGCATCAACCGCAATAGCGGCGACAAGGGAGGAATCCACTCCACCACTGAGACTTATAATTACTTTTTTAAAACCATTCTTCTCCACATAGTCTTTAGTTCCCATGACAAGGGCTCCGTATATTTCTTCAATCTCGGAAAGTGGTTTTATCTCTCTCTCAGGGATTGGAGTGGATAGGACTGAAAGATGTTCTTTGGTTATTACGATCCTTTCGATCTTTTGACCCTTGGATCTTGACTCACGACTTTTAACTGATCGCCGGTCGGGTATATCTATATCATATAATATAAGTTCCTCCTCAAAGGCCTTGCCCCTTGCTACTACATCTCCTTTTTCATTTACAATGATGCTCTGACCATCGAAGACGAGTTCGTCCTGCCCGCCTATAAGATTCACATAGGCTATTATAACCTTATTTTCTTTTGCCCTGCTGATCAACATCTTTTCTCTTAATAATCGCTTGCCTGCATGATAGGGAGAACCATTTATATTGATTATCAGTTTTGCCCCTGCCTTTGCCTGAAACTTTGTAGGCCCATCGGGAAACCATATATCCTCACATATATTCACACCGATGAGGATACCGTTAAAGAAATAGACAGGATATCTTTTGCCTGGTCTAAAATACCTGAATTCATCAAACACCCCATAGTTCGGAAGGAGTACCTTATGATAAATATCTATCAATTTTCGATTGTTCATAATAGCAGCGGCATTATATATACCTGTCCTGTCCTTCAAGCTGGAATCGCTCTTCTTGTCAACAAAGCCAACAATTGCAGTAATTCCTTTTGTATATCCTTGAACTTCCTTAAGCGCCTTGAAATTATCCTTTATAAAGTGTGGTTTAAGGAGAAGGTCTTCAGGGGGATAACCTGTAATTGCAAGTTCAGGAAAAACTACGAGGTGTGCTCCAGATTTCTTTGCCTTCTTTATATAATCTACTATCTTCTTAATGTTCCCCGTAAGATCCCCGACTGTCGGGTTTATCTGGGCAAGGGCTATCCTTACCTTTTTATTTCTTTTCATCTTGGATTGAATCAGCCTTTCTTTTTGCCTCATCTATAACGGTCTTCAAAGGTAAACCCTTATCGATCGCAATTGCCTTGCAGTCTTCGTATTCAGGTGTGATCGTAAATATACTATCCCCTCTATACCCTATTTTCACCTTGATATTACCATATCTTGTGTTAACCTTCTTTATCTCTTTTGACAATTTATTTCTTGAGACACTATAGAATCTTACACCAAAGGTCGTGGTCTCTCTGAAGATTATATCTATCAGGACATCTATCTTCTTCCTTTCAGCAAGGACTGTGAGAAGATGGCCAGGTCTGTTTTTCTTCATCATTATCGGGGTTACATAGGCATCGAGTGCACCATCTTCGAGGAGTCTTTCGATGAGATGTTCATAGACCTGTGGATTCATATCGTCAATATTTGTCTCGATCACAACCACCTCATCCTTATCATAATCCATACTGGCTTCACCAATAAAGAGTCTCAGAACATTAGGCTGGCCTTTTATATCTTTACTCCCTGCTCCGTAACCTATTCTCTCGATCTTAAGCTGTGGCATAGGAATAAAGCCATCGGAAATAGCTGTAATGATGGCAGCACCTGTAGGTGTTGTGAGTTCATAGGGTATTCCAGTAGAGTATGCGGGGATATCTTTCAGTATCTCTGCAGTAGCAGGCGCAGGGACAGGAAGGTCTCCATGTTCTGCTGTAACAAAACCACTTCCAAGGTTTAAAGGGGATGAATAGACTTTCTTTATATTCAAAAGATTAAGGCCGATTATTGCTCCGAAGACATCAATGATGCAATCGATTGCACCGAGTTCATGTAAGTGAACTTTTTCAGGGCTCTCTCCATGAACCTTACCTTCTGCCTCAAAAAGCCTCCTCATTATCTTAAGTCCTTTTTCTTTTATCTCTGATGAAAGGGATGATGCCTTAATAATTCTATCAACATCTTTCCATCTTTTTCCCTCTGTTCCTTGACCCTTGACCCTTGACCCCTGTTTTATTAAGACATCCACCTTTGTAGCTCTGATTCCAGCTCTCTTTACCTTCTCTTCCTTTAATCTATAACCCTTCAGCTTCAGCTTAGAGAGTTCTCTTTTGAGTTTATTCAGGGAAAGCCCTGCATCCAACATAGCACCGAGTATCATATCCCCGCTTATCCCAGAGAAACAGTCAAAATAGGCTAATCGCATTTTCATCATAGCAGATTTTTATTCCTTAATGTTATCAAGGTATTTTGTATTTCCTTTGTCTGTAATTCAATGATACCAAGTAGTTCTTCGGGTGTGCGTTTGTCTCCCTCGTCTTTTCGGTTTGGGTTTACCGCTTTGATGTCGAAGTTTTTCTTTTCTATTTCCTCTATTGGCACACTCCATGAGTGCTCGCTTTCAGAAAGTTTGAGAGTTGAAGGGTTAAAGAGCTTAAAGAAGTCATCAAAGTGCTGCAATGTGAAAGGCTGTTTTTTAGTCACGTTGAAGTCAGACAAATCGTAATACCAGATTTCTCTTGTTGGTTCACCTTTTACGAAAAATAAGAGATTGGTCTTGCTTGCAGCACCTGCATTCAAAAAGACTTTTGGAGGGAGGCTTACAATGCAGAATAGATTACATTCATTAAGCAATTTTCTTTTAGTCTGGACAAAGGCATTCTCATTTGTGCGGAAGAGTACGCCTTCGTCCATTACAATCCCGCACCTTCCTCCAGGTTTAAGGCTATCTATTACATGTTGCAAAAACAATACTTGAGTTGAACTTGTTTTATATGCAAAGCGTGTCTGTGCATCTTTCCCTTCCTTACCACCAAAAGGGGGATTGGTAAGGACAACATCAAAAAGCCCTGGCGCTTCCTGAAAAAGCCCGCCGTAAACCTCAAGTCCTGTTAAGGTATTTCCATGCCAGATATGAGACTCGTCAATCTCGTGAAGCACAAGGTTTGCAAGTGCGATTGGATAGATGAGATTTTCCTTTTCCCTGCCATAGAAAGTTCTGGTCTTGAGGGTTTCGATATCATCTGCTGTCTTAGCCTTCTCTCTCATATGCATATAAGCCTGAGCAAGAAAGCCGCCAGTCCCGCAGCATGGGTCATAGACAGTTTCGCCAATTTGAGGGTTAATCACCTGTGCCATTACGCGGATAACCTCTCTCGGTGTAAAAAACTGCCCTCCGTCATTGTTTTTCTCTCCCATTTTTAAGAGCAAGCCTTCATACACCTGAGAGAGAGTAAACATATGGGTTTCATCAATATCTGCTAACGAGAGTTCATTGATTTTATCCAGAATATCCAGAAGGTTGCGTTCTGTATCAATGCCTGTTTTTTCAATTGGAGAGAATATTTCACTGATAATCTTCTGACGGGAAGTCGCGCCGGGCTTATTTTCAAGATTTCTCAGATAGGAAATAAGTTCACCATTCACAAATGGCATGAATGCCCCAAAAGCACCTTCCTGAAGTTCTTTCCGTTTCTTTCCGTCAGGAGAAGCCCAGTCTCTCCAGCGATAGGGGTATTTTAGCGAAGGGGTAAATTCCACACCCAAGGCATTAGCCCGTTCCTGCTCCCTTTCTTCATTTACATCCAATATTCTCAAAAAAAGCATCCATGTAAGCTCAGGAACATACTGTAGCGCCCCAGCCCTCCCCGACCTCCGCATAATATCGCAGATGCCTTTGATATAGGAGTTCAGGGATTGAGGGGATGTAAGTTTGCGGGAGTTAGCCACTTTTCTCTTCTCTAAGAAAATATTTCCAATCAAAAGTTTGGATTCCGTGATTTTCAGCTTTTGCTTTTCCTTTTTTATCTTCTATAACTAGAGGTAACTTTCGCTTGAAAGCAATAGCAATCGCAGCCGCCTCTCCATCATCTATACCAACTTGGCTTCTAACTCGCAAATATTCCTCTTCTTCATTATCATGAAATTGGGTTATAACTTGAGGATAACTATCAATAAATCTTGATAACGGAGTATTTGGTTGGTTTACTTCTTCAGCGACTTTCTCAGGCATTAGAATCTCCCCTTTGTGTTTTCGAAGCTGGATCATCTTTTTGTTCCGTTCAATATTTATGAGCGATGAGGCATCAATCACATATGGAAACAATGTCTTTTGAAAAACTCTTTTCTTCATCGTAGACAAGCTATTTTTCTTTATGTTCTATTCGCTCAAAAACTTTTCTAATAGGAATCTGCCAGATCTCCGCAAGTTTACCGATAGAAACAAAGTTTTTCTGATAAACCTCCACAGATGTTTTTACGAATTGTTTACCAAGTTGTTTTTCCCAGCCTGGAGTTCTTGGCCCCTTCTTACCTCTAAAGTGTGATGGTTTAGTTTCTAAAAGAGTGTCGGTGTGTCCTCTTTTTATTAAATCCAAATTTTCCAACCTATAACCTAATGCTTGGATACTTACCCCCCACTTGTAGTAGGCCATTTGAACCAGTTCATTTTCTGACGGAGTTCTTGAAAGATTTCTTTTTCTAAAATCTTCCGTAATTGCTTCTTCGGGTAATAACAATTCAATTGCAACTTGGTTAGCTTTATATTCTATACCCCTTGAGACTTCGCTAACTTTTAAGGGTATATAACAAAGGGATGAGCCATGGCTATAAAGAAGGTGCGCCAGTTCATGGGCTAAAGTAAAATTTCTTCTTACTTTTAGCTCATTGGCATTAAGTAAAATACATGGACCGTATTCTTTATGCCAGTATGAAAAACCTGAAAAGGCATCTTCTGGAACAGGTGATTCAAAGATACGGACACCTTCATCTTCTAAGCGGCCTCTTAAATCGAGCAGAGGTTTATCGCCCACATTGAATTTCCTTCTTAAACCTTGCGCAACTATTTTGGGACGATTAGATTCTTTGAATGTAGGGAGCTTAATCTCTCGTTTTTTATTCAGAAGACTTTCAAACTCCAAGGCAGTTCGGCAGAGTTCATCAAATCTTGCTAATACAATTTTTGCTTCTTTAGATAGATTTCTTAAAGATTGTCCAAGTTTTCCACGAAATTCCATCTTCTCTGGTGGAGTCGGGGTTTCTCTTAAAAAGTAGCCGATCTCTCTGCCGTAAAGTTTGGCTAATTCCTCAAGTTGCTTTAAACTGGGCCTTGTTTTTTCTTCTTCCCAGCTTACCATATCTTGCGATTCAACATTTATCTCCTGTGCTACTTCTTCGGGTGTTAATTGCATCAGTTTTCTTGCTTGTTGAAGCTGAGAGCCAATAACTAACTTTTCTTTCGGATTTAAATTATTCATCATAACTCCCCCCTAAACGCTTTCCTTAAAATTGCCTGCGGCAAGGCATCTATTGCGGATTGATGATTGTAAATTTTAGATTGCAAATTTTCAACCTGTGCCATTTTTTCTTTGAGTTCAGAGGCAATGAGCTTCTGTTCTTTTAGAGATGGAAGGAGAAGCAGTAAATCAGCAATTTCATCTTTAGATATAAATGTGAATGTAGTTTTACCTCCCAGTTGTTTTATATCATCTTTTCTATAAATCAGATAATACGCTACGAAGTCAGGAATAGCCATCGTATTTTTAAGAACGAAAGAATTAAACTGTTGATTTGTAGTTAGAGGAACTTCACTTATCGCAACTTTTCCTACACTTGCAGTGCAGCTTAACAATACTGATTTAGGCGGAACTATTTTTGCATTACTATTATTTGAACCTTCTTCTGTTATTTTTTCTTTTGTCTGGCTTACATAGTTCAATTTCTCCTCTTCTAACTCGCTTGGTGATAACCAATAAATTGAACCTCCCCAATATTCTGGGCATCCTCTGCTTGGAGTTCCTCCACCAATAATTTTTTCACACACCTCCCCCAACCTCTTTCTCTCCCACTTCTTTGCCTCTTCGCTTTCAAAAACTTGTCGCAGGTATGCGGAGGGAAGGGCTTTGGCTGCCTCAGATTGATTGATGATTGCAGATTTTAGATTGTAGATTTCTTGCATGAGTTCCTGAAGTTTTGCAGCGATGCGGTGCTGAATAGAAACAGGCGGAAGGAGAATAGGAATAAGTGATGCTTGTTCTTGATTTAGTTTTGGACGAGTTGTTCCAGAAACAAATTCAATTATGTCAGGACGAATTGCGAGAGTAAAGTAAAGCCAATCTACATCTATCATGTCTCTTTTAGCCCTTAGAACATGTGCATGGTTGTTAACCCAGCATTTAGCACTAACCCTATATGCAATAGGTCTCTCTAAAGACCCAAAAAATCCACCATCCTCCGCCAATAATACTAATTCTTCATCAAACAGGTAACCATCTATCCAACCGACTTGACCATTTGCACCATAATATGGATAAAGTTCAGATTGCTTTTTCCCTACAATCCTTTTTTGTCTTTCTGCGTCATTTACAGGGATTCTCTTACTATCAAGAAACTCACACACCTCTCCCAGCCTCACCCATCGCCAGCCGGATGGGAGAGTAGAGTATCCTTCACTTTCTTCCCTATCGAGAAAATTCTCGAGACTTTCTTGTTTCATTTTTATCCCATTTAATTTTCTTAAATTCTGTTTTAATTTCTTCCAATTTTTGTAACATTTCTTCTTTAGAAAGAGGGCCAAAAGGAAAAAGTTTGCCTTCTCTTATTTCTATATCCACTTGTTTAATAATATCTTCGCAATCCCCTATATTTAAAATTGCGTGCGCTGCTGCAGATTTTATTTGTCCTATTACATGGCTGAGAGCTATGCCTTTCTTTCTACCACCTATAAATTTTTCCAGTAGACCTTTTATCCTTTTATATGTTATTTCCCTTGCGAATTGAATGTCATTTGAGCCCTTTGTGAGCCCTTTATGAGCCGTTTGAGCCCTTTGTGAGCCCTTTATCTGTACATAGAAAGTTCCTTTTCCAGTTATACCCTTCTGTTCTATCAAATTCATATCTACAAGCGTTTTGAGTTCCCTCGTAGCTGTGGGTTTAGAAGCTTCTGTTATTTCCTGATACTCCTTATTCGTAATCTTCCCCTTTTCCTTCACATATATCACTGCTTTAATCTGTCGCTCATTTAGCCCCATCTTTCTTAAATTCTCTTCTGTGTAAACATCTTTATAAAAATAAACAGAGAACCCGCCCATCTCTTCTTTGAATTCAGGTTCAGGCAGTCCTGCCTCTTTCATCCATTCGGTCATCCTGACCGTGCCGCTTCCGTATTGCTCAATAAAACCTGCAAGATAGAATACCTTGGCAATTAATGGATTGCGGACAAAGGATTTATGAGGTCTTTTCAATTCCTCAACTGTAATGCCTTCAGGAAGTCCACCGGGATTGGAAATCCAGATATGGTCATCATATACCTTGATTAAAATGAAATTTGCTATGTTGAAGTAATCCCTGTGAATAATGGCATTCAACACAGCTTCACGGAGTGCAGGGATTGGATAATCCCAGATGTCTTCTCGCTGGAAGTCCTTTATCTCGTATCTAACACTTATGAACTGTTTTAATAGATTAATGGTCTCTTCAAACTGCTTAAAGAGATTGCCCTTAACCCATTTGTCATCAATTATTGTGGTCTCTGTTTTGAAGCGGCCGATACGAACGCAGAGGTTGATAAAATGTTTTTGAGGATTTTTGCCAAAAAGGAGTATTGCCCCGTTTGTTAGATTTTTGTCTGTTCTTAGTCCCAGCTTTTCCAGAATTACCTGAGGCTTATCGTTCAAAGACAAATCGGTCAGTCGTTTTTTATCAACAGCAAGGCGGACAAAGAGGTCAATAGTCCCGGCATCTATTTCTTCGAGGGAATACTTACCTGTCAGGGAATCCCATGGTTTATTGCCTGAAAGCAATGCACGGAGCTTTTCGGAATTCATCTCCCGTGTTGTATTTCCAACACGTTCATAATATCGCCCCTCATATGAGACAGGGAAACCAGAACGAATTATCTTTACAGCAATGACTCTTTTCCTATTTATGTCTATCGTATCTATTTCAGGATAGATGGATAGTTTGTTTACAATGCGATTAGTCAAATCTTCAAGAAACTTTGAGGTGGTCTCAATTCCAATAATATTAGATTTCTTATCAACTCCGAGCAGAATTATTCCACCTTTTGTGTTTGCAAAAGATGAAATGTTTTTATAGAACGATTCATTAGGCTTTTCCTTAAACTCTACAGTTTCGGTCTCTCCTGAGGATAATAATTTTTTTAATTTCGTTAGATTCATACTGCAAATAACCTCTTCTTTGCCTCATTGATAACATCTTTAGGGTCACCAAGAACCTTCAGGGCATCAAGTCCACCTGCTTTAACAACATCAGATGTTTCAAAGATGCGGGGATTTTCCAATTCCTCTGTCCCGCCCCTCTCAAATTGCTTTGCGAGGGCAAGGATCGTATTTGCTGTTTTTGGAGGTAAACTTTTAAGCCAGTTATTGTGTTTATAATTGAGGGCATCAACCCTTCCTTTGCGATCTTTTGGAGCAACTCCGTAGCCGATCTCTGCCAATACATCGTAAGGGTCATAGTCTTTTTGATTCAGGAGTTCCTGGAGCAGTCTAATCCCCTGTATGCCATCGGGAAGCAAATCTAAAAGATGCTTACGATTCTGAGGATTCAGCCAGCGCTGATGGAAATCATCAAATGTCCTTGCCTCTTTAATCAAATGTTCAGCAATCTTCTCTTTATATTCTTCCACAGTAACCATTGCCAATCTTCCATCTTTTTCTGTAACAATATAAGTCCCTGCTGGATTCACATGGACATCAAAGCCTTCAACACGAATTATCTTTTCTGGTGGAAGAGGTGGTGCTGGAGGGTGCGGCTGAGCGGGTTTTAAGATAAAATCTTTCCCTAAAAGGCGTGTTGCATTGGTATAGTCATAGACACGAAACATGAGTTTATTTGTAGGGGGATGAATCCTTGATCCCCGGCCCATCATCTGCTGAAATGAGATAGGAGAATTGACATATTTAAAGAAAACGATATTTTTAAGTATCGGGACATCGACACCAGTAGTTATTAAATCAACAGTGGTGGCGATGAAATGGCTCCGTTCCGAGCCACGCAAATCCGCAATATAATCACTGCCACCTACAGAGGCAGTACATTTAAAGGCGTAAGGCTCTAATCTTTGATACCCATTCTGTACGCACCATTCGGCATAGAGATTATTCATCTCGGCTGCAACTGCATCGGCATGGGTATCACGAACACAGAAAATAACAGCCTTCTGATGCGGTCCTCCAGTTTGAAGGAGCATATCAAAAAGATCTTTGCACCATGCCTTTACTCTGTCAGGGAGCTGGATGGCTGATTCAAAGGATGGGGCTTCATAGCGTTCTCTTGCCTCAGCAACCATAAGAGGGTTTCCTGTAATGGCATCTTTTACCCCAAGGCGCTCTATATCCTCACGGGTAACGCCTTTTTCATCTAAATCTGTTATGCGTCTGATGATTTCACAAGCAGGGAGATAGCCATCTTCAATTCCCTGTGCCATGTCATATTCATATACAGGCTCGCCAAAGTATCTAAGGTTGTTAGCGGTTATTTCTTCATCCTCTTTACGTTCCTGTTCAGTGCCACCTTCCCAATAACGGGGTGTTGCTGTAAGACCAATCTGAACTGCATCAGGGTTTCTTTTAAGAACAATACTCCATTTACCCCATGCACTTCTGTGGCACTCATCTATAATAATATGGCTGAAATAGTTTTCAGGATAGTTTTCAAGAAGGAATTT
This sequence comes from Thermodesulfovibrionia bacterium, assembly GCA_919902995.1. Classification (GTDB taxonomy): domain Bacteria; phylum Nitrospirota; class Thermodesulfovibrionia; order JACRGW01; family JACRGW01; genus JACRGW01. Next base: position 23,690 of record CAKKSD010000001.1, on the reverse strand, counting down.
TGCATCCTCAGTTTCACCAGCAACATTGAGTGTTTGATATGTTGCAATCAGTATCCTTGCATTTTTCTGTGGGTTTGAAGATGACACTGAAGCAGCATCAGCACCAAAGACATTTTGAAATGCCCCGAGTCCCTGACTTCTCAGTTCATCCCGGTCGCAGATGAATAAGGCACGCCGTAGCTGTCCGGCATCGGCAATTTTTTTGAGTAGATGTACTGCAATAAAGGTTTTCCCTGAACCTGTTGCCAAATAAAGGAGGACTCTTTTCCCTCCCTTTGCGATTTTTGTGAGTGCTGCACGGATTGCAGCATCCTGATAATAGCGACGGCTTGCCTCACCGCCCCTATATGGAACAAGAAGCGGTCTTGCATTTTCGCTGTCAAGGGAGATACCGACCCCCTTTTCATAGTGCCCTCTTAGTTCTGATGGGGCAGGGAATTCTTCCAGAGGTCGAGGATCAGATGTCTTACCTGTAAAGTTATCGTATTCAACAAAGAGATGGCCATTGGAGGAATACACAAAAGACACATTATTCAGACGTGCATATTTCTTCGCCTGTTCAAGTCCGCTTTCAGGAGGCTCATCACTTCTCTTAGCCTCAATTAAAGCAACAGCGATGGGTTGCGAGTTAATATTGATCCGTATTCGCAATAAATAATCTGTTCTGCCCTTCTGCCTTCTTCGTGGCCTGCCGTCTACAATATCGATACCCTTGTCGGTTTCCTCACGTCTTATGAGGTCCTCTGTCCATCCACGGCGATGAAGGGCGGGATCGATAAGTTTAGCCCTGGTATCTGCTTCACTTAAGTGCATATCTTGATTCTTATTGTCCACAAATCATGAACTTTTTGTTAATGTTCTGTGAACACTTTTTCCAAATCTTACTCTTCAATCCAATTCTCAATCTTAAGTCCTGGGATCTTGGAGAAGTGCCTTACATTGCCTGAAACAATAGTTAAATTATATGTAATTGCTATCGATGCTATCCTGAGATCAGGCTCTGTTAAAGGCGTACCTTCTTTCTCAATCTCTGCCCGTAGTTTCCCATAGGTATACGCAGATGCTTCATCAAATGAAAGGATATTCACATTAGGCAAGACGAGCTTATCGAGTTTTTCCAGAAAATACGATGGGCGTCCACTTTTATACGCACCATAAATCATTTCTCCTACAGTTATGGTAGATGTAAATTGTTGGTCGGAAGGAATAATCGCTATGCGTCTTAGAAGCGCAGGTGAAGGGTTTTTCTTGAGAATATTGCTTAATATGTCTGTGTCAAAAAGAAACAATTATAACGCTCTTATTTTTCGATCCCCTGCTTTTCTACGTTGTTTATATATAGATTCTATGACCTTATCAAGGTTCTTAAAGTCTTCCCATGCGCCCACAGCAGCCAGTAACCCCCGTTTTTCCCCAGAAGGCGTAATGCCTTCTATTTTCTTTAAGTCACTAACACTAACCATCGCAGCCATAGGCTTGCCTTTTCTTTCAACCACAAAACGTTCACCGGTATAAACAACCCTGCTTATTAGCTCAGAGAATCTTTTCTTTGCTTCTACCACATTAATAACCTTTGACATTAGAATCCTCCATCTTGGTCATTATGACCAATTATAACATTTATTTAGTAATGCAACTTGATTGTAATTATTCTCCCATCATATTTATCCTGTGCGCCAGGCACCCTGCACCGAAGCCGTTATCTATGTTCACTACTGCAATCCCGTTGGCGCAGGAGTTAAGCATTGCAAGGAGTGCGGAGAGACCTCCAAAGCTCGCACCGTATCCGACACTTGTTGGTACTGCAACAACTGGTTTATCTACAAGCCCCCCAACTACTGAGGCAAGGGCACCGTCCATTCCTGCTACAACGACTATTACCCTTGCAGAAAGTAATTTTTCTTTCTTATCAAAGAGCCTATGGATTCCTGCAACACCAATATCATATATTGTTTCTACGGAGCTTCCGAGAAAATCGGCTGTAACTGCTGCCTCCTCCGCTACAGGAATGTCAGATGTTCCTGCTGTTATAACGAGGACCTTCCCTGTCTTTTTATCCTTTCCCTTATTGACAACTATCGCTCTTGAGTTTTTATGGTAGAGTGCACCTTTTTCTATTTTCCTGATAGCCCTATAATCCTTCTCAGACGCCTTTGTGATTAGAATCTTGTTCCCTTTGTTGAGTATTCCTTTTGCAATTCCGATTATCTGTTCTGTTGTCTTCCCCTCACCATAGATTACCTCCGGGAATCCCTGTCTCAAACTCCTGTGATGATCTATGTGGGCGAAGGAGAGATCCTCATAGGGGAGGTGCTTGAGAATCTCTAAAGCTTTATCTACACCAATATCCCCAAGTTTGACGTCTTTAAGGAGGTTTTTGAGATTATTTTTGTCCATAGCAACTATATTCGAAAATATTAGATTGCTTCGCTACGCTCGCAATGACAATCATAAATGTCATTTCATGTCATTGCGAGGAGTCCTGATTAAAATCGGGACAACGAAACAATCTCTTTTTTCTCACTCATCCTTCAGCTCCCTTGTCATCAAATCCTTCACTACATCTTTCGGCTCTTTATTCTCATAGAGTAGTTTGTAGACCTGCTCTGTTATAGGCATTTCAACATTATATTTCCTGGATAACTTGTAGGCAGCCTTCGTTGTATTAACCCCTTCGGCTACCATCCTCATTTCTAAAAGGATATCTTTAAGCCTCATTCCCTGGCCTAATTTATAGCCAACAGTCCTATTTCTCGATAGTTCACCTGTACAAGTAAGGATCAGATCACCAAGACCTGAGAGGCCTGAAAAGGTCAATGGGTTTGCCCCCATCGCTATTCCCAGTCTCGAAATTTCCGAGAGTCCTCTCGTAATCAGGGCTGCCCTTGCATTATTCCCATATCTAAGACCGTCAGAGACACCAGAGGCGATAGCGATTACATTCTTGAGCGCCCCTCCAAGCTCAACTCCAATAACATCCGGATTTGTATAGACCCTGAAATAAGGCGTATTAAATGCAGTCTGAACCCTGAGACCTGCATCCCTATCGTATGAAGCGACAGAAACTGCTGTGGGAAGTTTTTTGGCAACCTCTAATGCAAAACTCGGACCTGAGAGTACAGCCAATCTATCACTGAGTCCCTCAGAAATAACCTCCTTCATGATATCTGAAGGAGTTAAGAGTGTATCGTTCTCAATCCCTTTTGTGCAGCTTATCAGTATTGCTTTCTTATCGATAAATGGAGATAAATCCGTAAGTACACCTCTGAGCACGTGGGATGGGACAGCTGTAACTATCAGATCCTTCCTGTCAGAGGACTCTTTTAAAGATGTAGTTATAAAGACAGATTCAGGAATCTTAAATCCCTGAAAATAGAGGTCGTTTACCCTGTTTTTCTTTATCCTCTCCGAGAGATCCTTCTCATAGACCCACAGGCTTACATCGTGTCCCTTTTCTGATAGCAGGATGGCTAAGGATGTCCCCCAGCTTCCTGCTCCAATGACCCCTATCTTTTCCTTTATCATTATCCCTTTATCACACCCATTGGTTTGAGTTTAACAACCCTTGTAGAAATACCTGCATTATGGACAACATTTATTACATCGGCAATATTTTTATATGCCTCTGGCATCTCTTCCTTAAGGCTCTCCCTTCCTGATGCCCTCACATAGATACCCATATCCTCAAGTTCTCTGTGAATCTCCCTGCCTTTTGCAGACCTTATTGCCTGATGTCTTGACATCATCCTCCCTGCACCATGGCAGGTACTTCCAAAGGTCTCATCCATTGCGCGCTTAGTCCCGACCAGCATAAATGAGTTTCTTCCCATATCTCCGGGTATCAAAACAGGCTGACCGATATCCTTATAAACAGAAGGTAGTTCAGGATGGCCCGGAGGGAATGCCCTTGTCGCACCTTTTCTATGCACGGCAAGTTTCATCTTCTTACCGTCAACTATATGATCTTCTACCTTCACTATATTATGGGCAACATCATAGACAAGATTCATACCGAGGTCTTTGGGAGACATCCCGAAAAACCTTTGTAATACCTCTCTTGCCCAGTGCATAAGGCACTGCCTGTTTGCCCAGGCATAATTCGCTGCTGCCCGCATAGCAGCGAGATATTCCTGTGCCTCACGGGTATCAAAGGGCGCACCTGCAAGCTGTCTATCAGGGAGTTCTATCTTATATTTCCTTATTGCCTCTTCCATTGTAACGAGGTAATCCGTGCATACCTGATGACCGAATCCCCTTGAGCCTGAATGGATCATTACTGTTACCTGATCCTTAAAGAGACCCATGGCATTCGCAGCCTTTTCATCGTAGATCTCCTGAACATACTGAACCTCTAAGAAATGGTTTCCTGAGCCAAGGGTCCCGAGCTGAGGCCTTCCCCTTTCATATGCCTTACTGCTCACGAGGTCTGGGTCTGCACCTTCTATGCAACCACCTGACTCTGTTCTCTCTAAATCCTCTTTCTCACCATAACCATTCTCTACTGCCCAACGTGCACCCTTAAGGAGTGCTGCCCTTTCCTCTGCCCCTCTACCAAGTCTTATCTTTCCTCTTGAACCTACTCCTGTGGGGATCTCATTGAACAGGATCTGGACCAGATCTTTTATCCTCGGCAAAACCTCTTCCTTTTTGAGATTACTCCGAACGAGTCTGACGCCACAGTTTATATCATAACCTACTCCACCCGGTGATATGAGGCCTCCCTTTGCTATATCAGTAGCAACGACACCGCCGATAGGAAACCCGTATCCCTCATGGATATCGGGCATAGCAAGGGACGCCTTAACAATCCCGGGTAGTGTTGCCGCATTTGCGACCTGTTCAACAGACTGGTCCTTATGAATTACCTCGAGGAGTTTCTCATCAACATAGATAATACCCGGAACCCTCATCCCCGGCTTATATCCGACAGGAATCTCCCAACGGTAGTCATCGATCTTCCTAAATATCTCGGCCATCCTTATCACCTCCTACTTCTTATGTCATTGCGAGGAGTCCCGATTTATCGGGACGACGAAGCAATCTCATAGGATTGCCACGGGCTTCGCCCTCGCAATGACCCTTCGGGTCAGATTCCTCGCTTCGCTCGGAATGACAGTTTAGGACTTTACACATCAAATATTACCCTCGCCCTCCAGCCTGAGTTGGACTTTTTTATCTCAAGGTTGTGATAGGTCGCTGCCTTTATGTGTACATTCCTCGGATGGACTTCAGGATTGTAATGCTCGCCTCTGATTTCAGCTATCATGTGCCTTTCATCCATTTCGGAAACACTGCAATCCTTCATTATGAATTCCTGAGTCTCAAAAATGAATAGGATTTCATTAAGCCATGCCACAAGAAGGTCTTCAATATTCCTTGATTCAACCTTGACCTCAACCTTTTCTTTCACCTTAATTTTCTCAGGCTCTACTATCAGGCTGAACATGCCGAGGGCTGTATTCTCAAAAAGTGATTTAATGTCATTACCGTAGGCGAGAATTCCAACATCAGCAGTAACATCAAGTATCTCATATCGTTTCCCCTCGGTCATTAAACTTATTATAACCTAAATTGGAGGGTTCTTTCAGAAATTCTTGTAGCCGCAGGGTTGTGTGAGATGCTGAACCAAGTTCAGCATGACAAATAGGTGTCATTCCGAACTCGTTTCGGAATCTCAAGATTTCGATCCTCCCATTATTATTCCCCTTGACGGTCTCTGAAAAGTGTGATTTAATTCAATTAAATCGTTGTAGGGCAGGGCTTTAGCCTTGCAAAAAGCAACCCTAAGGGGTTGTTCTACGTTACTACAATATTGAATGGGACGTTACATATTCAAGGAGTTTATCGTAGTTTCAAATACATAACCAAGAGAGGTGCACCATGGAAAGGCACTATAATTGGAATCCTAAAGAGGATATAAATATTATCATAACAGAATATCAGGGAATAATCTTAACTGGAAGAATGGTTGGGATAGCTGTTTCAAGAAATGTTATTAATCGAATCAATTAGCCTCTTCTGGTCCCTTAGATCCTTCAGCACAAGATCCGCTCCTGAGTTCTGAAGTTTCTCAAAGGAATAAGGCCCTGTGGCTACAACAACAGAGAAGGCGCCGAAGGGTTTTGAGCAGGCAACATCCCTCGGTGTGTCGCCGATAACTACAGTATCTTCAGGCATAATGCTGATCTTATAGATATCTGAAAATTTCTTTAAGGCTATTGGAAGAAGCCTGTTTCTGTTTTCATCATCACTTCCGAAAGCACCAAATGGGAAATAGGGATTTATCCCGAAGGGTTCAAGTTTTAGCCTTGCACCTTTCTCGAGGTTCCCTGTCAGGAGACCAAGGTAAAAACCATCTACGTTCTTCAATTTATTGATTATTTCTTTTATCCCTGGTTTCAAATGGCGACCATTGTTATTGATTTCCTTACCGAGGTGATAGATATACCCATTAACCATCTTCTTAACAAGTTTATCTTCTGGATTTATATTATGCCTGAACATACCCTCTTTCATAATCTCTATATCTGTCTTCCCTGCCATTCTTACACCTTTAAAACCGTCAGGGATAGAGAATATCTCATTGAATGATTTATTGAGCGCCCTCGTCCCTGCTCCGCCTGAACTTATAAGGGTTCCATCTATATCAAAGAGGATTAGTTTTGACATAATGCCCTATTATAAAAGGTATAAGACATAAGTCAAGCTAAGAAGCATATTTAGTTTTTTGGTTGACAATAGGCTATAAATATTTTAATTTGTAAAATTAAGATGGCTAAGATTTTTAAATCTCTCCTTTTCTCTCTTTTTATCGTTCTTACCCCCCTGTCAGTTTCTGGCAAAGGTGAGCATATATCAGATGTTATTGTCAACCAGGGGAGTGAAGATCTCTTGGTATCTACTACACTCCTTGATGGTTTTGGCAAGAATTTTGAGGATGCTATAAAGAACGGTTTTGAAAAGGAGATAATATTCTACATTGAGATTTACAGACGGTGGTCTTTCTGGCCTAACGAATTTATCCTTTTTAAAAGGGTCCAAAAAACCGTTAAGTATGACGAATTAAAGAAGGTCTATTATACCTCTTCTTACGATGGTCTTTATCTCGAAGAGAAGGTATTTGATGATTATGAAAGACTGAAGGCATGGGTATCTAAGTTAGTGAATGTTAAGATTACTCCACTTGGTTTATTTAAACCAAAGGCAACGTATTTTATTCGTATAAAGGCAGAATCGAAATTTAAAAGGCTTCCTCCTGTTTTAGAAAATATTCTCTTCTTCGTCCCCACTAAAGACTTCGAAACGCCATGGAAAAAATCGAACTTTTTCTCAATAAAAGAGTATAAAAAATAGGACATGGAAAAACTCCTCGATAAAAGAAAAAAGAAGAACAGAAACCTGCTGATACTTTCTTTTCTCATGATCCTCAGCATAGCTATTCTTTTAGAAATCAGGTACTTAGGTCTGGGGAAGGCACCAATAGGCAATAGCGTGGCACTCTTAGCTATTATAAATCTTAACCTTATTCTCCTGATGGTTCTTTCTCTCTTGATAGGTAGGAACCTCATTAAACTTTACCTTGAAAGGAGATTAAGGCTTCCTGGGGCTAAATTTAGGACAAAACTTGTAGTCTCTTTCTTGGCCATCTCACTGATCCCTACTATACTGCTTTTTATCCTTGCCAGCGGTTTTTTAACAAATATTATAGAGAAGTGGTTAAACCTTCAGGTCGAAGAAACACTCAGGGGTTCACTGGAGGTTGCACAGTTCTACTACAAGGATTCGAAGGAAAGAACCCTTCATTCCTCAAAAGAGATAAGCTATATTATTACGAATGAGGGTCTCCTTGACAAGGATAAAGAAGAGGCCCTTCTTAATCTGTTAGAACAAAAAAGGAAGGAATACGGATTGAAGATGGTTAAGGTCTTTACCGCTATCGGAAAAGAGTTAGCCCCGTCGATAGATCCAGAAATCCCACGAGATGTACCGCGAGAGCTCCTGGAAAACCCCTTAAAGGGGAAGGAAGCTATAAATATAATATCAATAAAGGACGGTGAACTCGTTCTCGGAGCCTCCCCCATATATTCATCCGGGATAAAGAAAGATGTAGTTGGAGTTCTCGTAGCTGCAACCTATATCCCCCAGACACTTCTTGCAAGGATGGAAGTTATCAATAAGTCCTTTGACGAATATAAACAACTCTATACCTTCAAGATACCAATAACCATAATATATCTCATAATCTTTCTTATGGTAACCCTATTGCTTATCTTCTCTGCAACATGGGTAGGTTTCTATATGGCAAAGGGTATAACTATCCCGATAGAGGGCCTTATCGAGGCCACACATTCCGTCGCTCGGGGAGACCTGGATTCAAAGATAGAGATAAATGCAAAGGACGAGATGGGTCTTCTTGTCAGCGCCTTTAACAAGATGACTGCAGACCTTAAGTCAAGTAAATCAGGTCATGAGGAAGCGAACCGTAATCTGAGGAATAAGAATATAGAACTCGAACAGAGACGCAGGTATATCGAGACAGTCCTAAGTAATGTACCTGCAGGGGTTATTTCTTTTGATGAACTCGGACGGATAACCGCAATAAACAGGGTTGCTGAAGAAATACTCGGAATAGGAAATGGTTCTATAATAGGGAAAGACTATATTGATGTATTCAATCATACAGAAAAGGAATCTTTCGAAGAGATGATAAAGGAGATGAAAGATACTGGAATAGAAACCCTTGAAAGGCAAATCAATGTCAAGCTTAACGAAAAGGATATAACAGTTCTTATAAATCTTACAATCCTGAAAGATGAAAATAATAATCATATAGGTATGGTAGCGGTACTTGATGACCTTACCCATATGCTCAAGGTTCAGAGGATGACAGCATGGAGGGAAGTAGCACAGAGGATCGCCCACGAGGTAAAGAACCCACTCACACCTATACAGCTTTCCGCCCAGAGGCTGAGGAAAAGGTATCTTGATAAACTGGGAACCGATGGCAAGGTCTTTGATGAATGCACAGGCACAATAATAAAACAGGTTGAAGAGCTTAAGACTCTTGTGGATGAGTTTTCAAGATTTGCCAGGATGCCGAAGGTAAACTTAACACCTAATGATTTAAATAAAATTGTGATGAAGTCTATAGCCTTATATAAAAACGCCCATAAGGATATATCCTTTAATGCCGATACTGATGAAACCACCCCTGTAATGGAAATCGATGGAGAACAGATAAACAGGGTACTTGTAAATCTAATAGATAACTCTATAGCCTCAATGAACGGTAAGGGCGAGATAACCATAAAGACAAGCCATGACCCTGTACGAAGGATAGTAATACTGGAGACTATAGATACTGGACGCGGTATACCTGAAGAAGAAAAGGAAAAGCTTTTCGAACCTTACTATTCAACAAAGAAGTCAGGCACAGGACTTGGACTTGCTATAGTTAGCAAAATTATAGAGGACCACAACGGCACCATATCAATAAAGGATAACATCCCGCAGGGAACCAGGGTTATAATAGAACTTCCACTGACAGAGGTAACTGTATGAAAAACAGGATAATGGTTATAGACGACGAAGCGAGTATCAGGCAATCTCTCTCAGATATTTTGATGGATGAGGGGTTCGATGTAATACTTGCAAGTGACGGGCATGAGGCACTGAGGAGATTGCATAATGCTATTCCTGACCTAATCCTTCTAGATATATGGATGCCTGATATGGATGGGACAGAGGTTCTAAAGGAAATAAAGAACAGATGGCCTGATATCAAAGTAATAGTAATCTCCGGTCATGGGACTGTAGAGACTGCTGTAAAGGTCACGAAACTTGGAGCCAGCGACTATATAGAAAAGCCCCTATCCCTCGAAGGTGTACTCCTCGCTGTAAGAAGGGCGCTTCCCGAAGGTGATGTATATACTAAAGCCGAAAAAGAAAAGATTGAATCTATAGATAATTTCTCAGCAAAAAAAATTACTGCAGCAGAAAAAGATTTTAAAGGTGTATATATTCCACAGAAGACGATAAGAAAGAGTATTGTCATCGGGGGTCAGGGACTCCACTCCGGTATGAAGACCGGTCTTATACTCTCTCCCCTTCCTCCGAATAGCGGTATTATATTCGCTGAACTCTCCTCTGAAGAAAAGGTCCCTGCACGTCTCGATTATATCCATTCTACAGATTATGCAACCACCATCAAATCAGGGCATATATCTATTATGACTATAGAACATCTTATGGCGGTACTGCACGTATACAATATAACGAATCTCCTGGTCAAAACAGGTTGTGAGGTGCCAATACTTGACGGTTCTGCCAGAGGGTTCTGCCAGATAATCGAAGATGCCGGGATCGAGGAACAGGATGGGTTTATAAAAGAACTCACAATAGATGATACTTACACTGTAGGGAATACAAATAGTAGCGGGTATATTTCGATAATACCATCATCAAAACTTATTATACAATATTCGATGGACTCTCCTCTGCCACTTGGATTTCAGGAAGCAAGATTTGTGCTGGAAGGTACAGAGGTCTTTAAAAAGGAGATAGCCCCTGCAAGGACATATGGCTCTGTAAAGGATTATGGGAAATTAGAGGCTATGGGATTGGCAAAAGGTGGAAGACTGAGTAATGTCATACTTGTAGATGAAGAAAAAGTGATTAATACTTCCCTCAGGTTCCCTAACGAATTCGCCCGCCACAAAATACTTGATATCCTTGGTGACTTCTATTTACTCGGAAGGCCCGTAAGAGGTGAGATACATGCAAGAATGACCGGACATACAGAAAACATCGCTCTTCTGAAAAAGGTAGCAGCTTGCGATAAGAATTAATCAACCATTTTATTCCACATAAGGAGAATAATAATGATTCTTATGGATGGTAAGCAGGTGTCTTTGAAAATCCTTGAGGGTGTAAGGAATGAGATTGAGAGGCTTAAGGGTTATGGCGTTCAGAGTAGTCTTGCATTGATTCTTGTTGGAAGTAATGAGGCATCATTTCAGTACTTTTCTGCAACAAGAAATTCATGTAAAAAAATTGGCATTATAGACCATCCATATCAATTATCAGAAAATGTATCGATAAATGAAATCCTGAATCTGATAAAAGATCTCAACAGAGATGAAAGGATAAGTGGTATTCTGATATTTCTTCCACTTCCAAAACAACTTGATTCAAGAAAAATAGTAAATGCCGTAACGCCTGAGAAAGATGTTGATGGGCTTGGCGCTATATCCATAGGGAGACTCGCAGCTGAAGAATCTACTTCCCAACTCTTCACGACAGGGCCAGATTTTTTATTAAATTCAGCTTTTTTGCCATGTACACCCTATGGGGTGATAATGCTTCTTGATCACTATGGCATAGACCCTAAAGGGAAAGATGTTGTAGTTGTCGGAAAGAGTCTCACCGTAGGCAAATCCCTTGCACTAATGATGCTTGCAAGAGAAGCGACAGTTATGATCTGCCATAGGGTAACAAAGGATCTACCATCCAAAACAAAAGGGGCTGATATCCTCTGTGTTGCAGTGGGAAAACCAAATTTTATTACTGCTGATATGGTTAAAGGAGGGGCAGTTGTTATTGATATAGGAATCAATGCCCTTTCTGATGGTAGGGTTGTTGGAGATATCGATTTTGAAAGTGTATCTAAAAAGGCATCCTATATCACCCCTGTCCCTGGAGGGGTAGGACCTGTAACAATTGCGATACTATTAAAAAATACAGTTAACTCAGCAAGGAGAATGCTCGGTGTACATATAGGTTAAGCCGATCTTAATCTTCTTGGTATATAGATGTTTATCCTCATCTTAATAATCTTAATAATTGCAATCGTAACGGTTTTTTCTGTTCAGAATGCAAATCCTGTAACAATATCATTTCTTTACTGGAGATTTAATGCCTCATTGGCAATTGTAGTTTTTCTGTCGTTGTTATGCGGGATGACGGTAACGACACTAATTCTTTTTTCGATAAGGCTTAAGAAGTCTTTAGGAACGAAAAAAAACACAGCCCTTGAAGACTGAAAGGTGGAGGGTATTGAGATTCTCTTTCCGTACAGGACTGTATATCTGAAGGATGAGAAAATCAGTATTATGGGATTTCTGTAAGGAAAATCTCAGATTTACCTTGACAAGAAAACCAAAATTCAGATAGAATTTTTTAACTGAAAAAATTCCATCACAAGAAAGAAAGGATTGTATGATTGTTGGAATTGGTTGCGATCATGCCGGCCTCGCGATGAAGGAAGAGATGTTGGCCCTTTTCAAAGACCTCGGGTTCAAATACAAGGACTATGGAACATTCACAAAGGATTCGGTCGATTACCCTGATTTTGGACTTAAGGTCTCTGAGGCAGTCTCTAAAGGTGAAGTGGATAGGGGTCTTCTTATCTGCGGGACAGGTATAGGGATGAGTATAGTAGCTAATAAGTTTACTGGGGTCAGGGCTGCTCTTTGTCATGAACCATACTCTGCGAAAATGAGCAGATTGCATAATGACGCAAATATCCTCGTCTTGGGAGGTAGGGTTATAGGAAAGGGACTCGCCAGAGAGATAGCGATGGTCTGGTTCACTACAGAGTTTGAAGGTGGTAGACATATAAGTAGGATTGACAAGATAAAAGAGATTGAGGGCAACAGATGTCTGAAAGTGAAAGAGTAGCTTTAGATGTAACCCTTCCAACCCTCAGATGGGTAGACCCAGAAGTCTATGAGGCGATCCATCTCGAAAGGGAAAGAGAAAGAAGTAAGATTGTTCTCATTGCTTCTGAAAACTATGCAAGCCAGGCTGTCCTTGAGGCTCAGGGGTCAATTCTGACAAATAAGTATGCCGAAGGTTACCCTGAAAAAAGATATTATGGAGGATGCGAATACGTAGATATCGTCGAATCCCTGGCTATCAAAAGGGCCAAAGAGCTTTTCAAAGAAGAATATGTAAATGTCCAACCACATTCAGGTACACAGGCCAATATGGCTGTTTATTTTGCCATGTTAAAACCTGGAGATACCATCCTTGGAATGAGCCTCACCCATGGTGGACACCTCAGTCACGGTAATCCAGTGAACTTTTCCGGTATTTTTTATCGTTCAGTATTTTATGGAGTAAACAGGGAAACAGGAAGGATAGATTATGATGAAGTCGAATCTATCGCAAAAAAATGTAAGCCCAAGATGATTCTTGTCGGTGCAAGTGCCTACTCAAGAACCTTCGACTTTAAGAGATTTAAAGAGATAGCAGATACAGTAGATGCCTATCTACTTGCCGATATCGCTCATATCGCAGGCCTTGTAGTAACCGAGATGCATCCGACCCCGATACCCTATGCTGACTTTGTTACAACCACCACCCATAAGACACTCAGGGGACCAAGAGGGGGAATGATTTTATGTAAAGAGAAATACGGTAAGTCCATCGATAAAATGATCTTCCCTGGAATTCAGGGCGGTCCCCTCATGCATATCATTGCGGCAAAGGCTGTTGCCTTCAAAGAGGCACAGACCGAGGAATTCAGGGATTATCAACGTCAGGTAGTAGTTAACGCTAAGGCCTTGACAGAAGAATTAATAAAAAAAGGGTTTTTCATCATCTCTGGTGGAACAGACAATCACCTTATCCTCGTTAATCTAACAAACAAGAAGATAACAGGTAAGGATGCAGAAGAGGCTTTAGATAGAGCAGGGATTACAGTAAATAAGAACTCAATCCCCTTTGATACACTTCCACCTGCTATTACGAGTGGTATTAGAATCGGTACCCCCATTGTTACTACCCGTGGAATGAAAGAGCCACAGATGGAATATATAGCTGAGATTATAACAGAAGTTCTCGAAAATATAGATAATATGACTTATCTTGATACGGTCAGAGGAAAGGTAGCCTCCTTCTGTGAAGAGTTTCCGATATATTAGGAGAGTAATAAACAACAATCAATAATCAATCACAAATTTGATTATTGGTTATTTTCTTTTCAAGGGGGTAATTCTATCCGTCCTTCCTGGGATGAATATTTTATACAGATTTGCCATCTCGTAAAAACAAGGGCAACCTGTGTCAGGAGACAAGTAGGCTCTGTGATTGTTAAAGATAAAAACATACTTGCCACAGGGTATAACGGTGCCCCTTCAAAAATGGCTCACTGCCTGGATATCGGTTGTCTGAGGGAAAAACTTGGTATACCCTCTGGCGAGAGACATGAAATATGTCGCGGCCTCCATGCAGAGCAAAACGCTATCATCCAGGCAGCGCTTCATGGAACAAGTATGAAAGGATCAACTCTTTATTGTACAAACCTCCCCTGTATTATCTGCACCAAGATGATAATAAACGCAGGGATAGAACGGATTATCTATGAAGATGGCTATCCTGACTCCCTATCAGAACAGATGCTCGCAGAATCGGACATAGAGGTCATAAAGTTTGAACTTGAAAGATAGGGTATCGTGCCCACTTCTTACCCCAGCAAACTCTTTGGCAGAGAAACGATGGGGAAAGAACAGCCGAGACGGTTTTTCTACGACTGTAGTGTTGACAGTCCCAGTATTGACAGGACTCAATATTGGTATGACAGGTATCTCGCCTGTCAGAAAGGATATTTTCAAGTGAAATGCCCTTTCTGTGGTCATTTAGAAGATAAGGTAATAGACTCCCGTTTGAGCAAGGAAGGAAACGCAATCAGGCGGAGAAGGGAATGCCTCGGCTGTAAGAGGAGGTTCACAACTTATGAGGCAATAGAGGATGTCATGCCAGTCGTCATAAAGAAGGATGGAGGAAGACAACCCTTTAACAGACAGAAGATCCTTCAAGGTCTTAATAAGGCCTGCGAGAAAAGACCTATAAGCACAGATATCTTGGAGGGAATAGTAGATGATATAGAAAGGAAGATTCAGGAATCTTCTGAAAAAGAGATCCCAAGCTCTTCGATTGGAGAGGAAGTAATGAGAAGACTTCAGAATCTGGATGATGTGGCCTATGTGAGATTCGCTTCAGTATACAGACAATTCAAGGATATAAATGAATTCATGAAAGAGCTTAAAGATATTCTTGATGAAAAAAGGATAAAGAACAAGAGATCATAGAGCATCCTTATAGAACGATTAGGGTAATTTATTTGACATAATCTCAATATTTATGATACGAATCATTTGTTTTATTCAATCAATATCTTAATTAATAATAATTATGTTGAACTTCAGGGGAGGAATCCACCCTCCAGAAAATAAATGGTTTACAGAAGAGAAACCAATTGTCGATGCTAAGTTACCTAAGAAGGTTGTCATACCGCTTAGCCAGCATACAGGTACGCCCTGTAAGGCAATCGTCACAATTGGTCAGGATGTAAAGAAGGGACAGAGAATAGGCGAACCGAATGGATATGTCTCTTCCCCAGTACATTCTTCCATATCAGGTAAGGTAATATCTATAGGTAATTTCCCTCATCCTTCAGGTAAAGATTCTCCTTCTGTAGTCATTGAGGGAGACGACAGGGATGAATGGTCCGAAGGAATTAAAGAGAGACCCGATTATCTTTCTCTCGGTAATGATGAACTTAGAAAGATAGTTATGGAAGCAGGGATAGTCGGTCTCGGTGGTGCAGCCTTTCCTACACACATAAAACTCTCCCCTCCCAAAGAGAAAAAAATTGAAACCGTTATCCTTAATGGAGCTGAATGTGAACCCTATCTTACATCTGACCACAGGATAATGGTCGAGAGACCCAATGATGTATTTGAAGGACTTAAGATAATAATGAAGATCCTCGACGTCACCAAAGGTTATATAGGGATTGAGGATAACAAACCTGATGCGATAGAAACCATGAAAGAGATTGCTTCATCAGAACCCGGTATAGAAGTCGTGGCACTCAAAGTAAAATATCCCCAGGGTGCTGAGAAACAGCTTATAAAGGCGATCCTCGATGGGGAAGTCCCTTCAGGTGGACTACCAATGGATGTTGGTGTTGTAGTACAGAATGTAGGAACGGCAGTCGCTGTATATGATGCCTGTCGTTATGGAAAACCTCTCATAGAAAGGATTATCACAGTAACAGGAAGGGGAGTTAATGAGCCAAAGAATCTGAGGGTGAGGATAGGAACTCCATTCTCTGACCTCCTTGCAGAATGCGGCGGATTTAGGAATGATCCTGGTAAGGTCATAGCAGGAGGACCAATGATGGGGATCGCCCAGACTACAACCGAAATACCTGTAATTAAGGGAACATCAGGGATAGTTGTCCTTACACGAAAAGAGACAGAACAGGTTGAATACTGTCCGTGCTTCAGATGTGGCAGGTGTATAGATGCATGTCCTATGGGATTACAACCATCGATTCTAAGTATCCTGATAGAGAGGGGCAGATACCAAGAGGCCAAAGAAAATAATCTTTTTGACTGTTTCGAATGTGGCTCCTGTGCCTATGTCTGTCCTGCGAAGAGGCCAATGGTTCAGTTCATGAAATTGGGAAAATTATTTTTATCACCTAAAAAAGGTTAATAATGGAGACTAAGGCAGAAAAAAGAGAAAAGCAACTTTTAGTTTCTATCGGCCCACATATTGGAAGCGAGGAATCGATACCGAGGATAATGTGGGCGGTAAGTATCTCGCTCCTTCCTGCCTTTATTATATCTGTATATTACTTTGGTCTTAGAGCAATCGCTGTTGTGGGTGTATCAGTTCTTTCCTGTGTAATCTTCGAAACCATTACACAAAAGATGCTTAAGAAGAAGGTTACTATAAGTGACGGAAGCGCCTTTTTAACAGGGCTCCTCCTCGGGCTTAACCTTCCTTCTTCTATTCCGCTTTATCAGCCTGTAATTGGCTCTCTTGTAGGGATTGTGATCACGAAACACCTCTTCGGTGGCCTCGGTTATAACATATTTAATCCTGCACTCATTGGAAGAACCTTTATGCTTATAACATGGCCTAGACCCATGACTACCTGGTATAAGCCTGTGGCTGGTATTACCACAATGGATGCAATAACAACTGCTACACCGCTCGGTATTCTGAAGGAAGACGGAATCGGAAAACTCATAGAGACATTCGGGGATAAGATGAACCTTTATATTAATCTTTTTCTTGGTAACAGGGCCGGCTCCCTCGGTGAAACATCTGTTATAGTCCTCCTGATAGGTGCTGCCTTCCTTTTCTACAGGGGTTATATAACCTGGCATATTCCCTTTTCCTTTGTCGGAACTGTGATGGCTCTCACTTGGATTTTCGGTGGAAAAGGTGGACTCTTTGCCGGTGATCCCATTCTTCATCTACTAAGCGGAGGGCTTATCCTCGGTGCATTCTTTATGGCAACAGATTACGTCACAGCACCTGCGATCAGGAAGGCACAGATAGTATTTGGCATAGGAGTCGGTGCGCTTACTGTTTTGATAAGGTTAAAAGGTGGGTACCCGGAAGGGGTAATGTTTGGTATATTACTTATGAACTGTTTCTCTCCTTTGCTCGACAGGGCATTTAAGGCCATTCCTTTTGGTACAATAAAGAGGAAATAATGAGGGAGATGCTTAAGATAGTAATAAGTCTCTTCGCAATATTCGTTGGAGCAGGTCTTATTTTATCCTATGTCTACGCCAAGACCTCAACTGTGATATACAATGCACAGGTACGGGAGAAAGAAGCGGCACTCAAGAAAATGTCCCCAGAGGCAGAAAAGATAAATGTGGCAGGTAAATGGTTGCTCTACGAAAAGCCAAATGAATATTATGAGGCAAAGAAGGGAAATAAGGTAATCAGTTATATAGCCTCTACCACCGGAAAGGGTTATTCAAGTTATATAAAGATCCTTGTTTCAACTGACCCTGATCTGAAAATAAAGGCTATTGATATCCTGAGCCATAGTGAAACCCCCGGACTTGGTGACGAGATAGAGAAAAAAGATTTCAAAAAACAGTTTGAAGGAAAGGTACTCGAGAATATTGAACTCTTAAAGGTAGAGACAAAGGATAAGATCCAGGCTATCTCAGGTGCAACGATATCAAGCCGGGCAGTAACAAAGGGGGTGAAGGAGGCTGTCAAGCTGCTGAATGAAAAGTATGGAAAGGGGTTATCGAAGGAATGAACGAAAAAATAAACTACTGGAAGATTTTTAAGAACGGGATCTTCAGTGAAAATCCTGTATTCAGGCTTGCCCTCAGTCTCTGTCCTGCAGTAGCTGTAACGAGCGGTGTGAAGAATGGTTTCCTTATGGGTGTGGCTGTCCTTTTTGTCCAGACAATGTCCAATATTACTGTATCCATTATACGTAATTTTATACACCCGAAGGTTCGTATACCATCTTATATATTTATTATCGCCGCTTGGGTTACAGTGACAGACCTCATGATGGCTGCCTATGCAAGGGATGTCTATAAAGAGATGGGTCTTTATATCCAGCTTATTGTTGCCTTTGCAATAATACTCTCAAGGCTGGAATCTTTTGCAAGTAAGAAAAATGTCCTGCCGTCAGGGGTGGACGGACTTGGAATGGGATTCGGTTTTCTTATCGCCCTTGTCCTTATAGGTTTTGTAAGGGAACTCCTCGGTAAAGGTGCACTCTGGGGTTATCAGTTTACACCTACAAAACCCCTTCTCATAATGATACTACCTACAGGGGGATTCTTTGTTATGGGTTTACTGATGGGATTTTTTAACTGGATTAATAGGCGGTTCTTCGGCGGAAAAGCTTCCGCTGATGTACATATGGAGGCCCACAGACACGGATCTCATTGATTCTGGAGGAAAGCATGTTAGAAGATATCGGAATAATATTTATTGCCTCGGCTTTGATAAATAATTTTGTCTTTTCAAGATATCTCGGTCTATGTATATTTTTCGGTGTTACCAAAAGGATGGAGACAGCCATAGGGATGAGTATTACCTTTACATCTGTGATGGTTATAAGTGCTGCACTTAGTTGGCTTGTCTATTATATTATAATGATCCCTCTTAATCTCGGTTTTCTAAAAATAGTGATTTTCATAGGTATAGTGTCAGGCTTTGTCCAGGCAGCCGATACAATTATGAAAAAGGTTACACCCGGTCTTTACTACAAACTTGGTATCTACCTCGCCCTTATAGTCACTAACTGTATCATCCTTGCTGTACCCCTTATTAATGCCTCGGAAAAATATAATCTCCTGCAGAGCCTTACCTTCGGACTTGGCGCAGGTGCAGGATTCAGCCTTGCCCTTGTAATAATGGCATCAATTAGGGAGAGACTTGAACTTGCGGATGTTCCAAAGTCCTTCGAAGGACTACCTATATCCTTTGTTTTAACAGGACTCATAGCACTCGCCTTCTTGGGATTCTCAGGTATGATACCTCTTTAACAGACTTGTTTTTGTTGTTTTGATAGTGATAAAATATTAAAAAGGTATAAAGGTGTTTGAAACTTTACTGAAAATAATAACAGACCTCCATCAATTTATAGACCTCACTCACCTCCTTACCCCTAAAATCGGGTTCGGAGGTGCGATAGAGGTTTTTCCTGATATAAATGCAGAGCAGGTAATAACCTATACAGTTATATTCCTTGCAGTTCTTGCCATAATCTTTGGAGTAGGCCTTGCAATTACAGCTGCGAAATTCGCTGTAAAGATTGACCCGCGCATAGAAAAAATAAGGGATGTTCTCCCAGGTGCGAACTGTGGTGCCTGTGGCTTTGCAGGCTGTCAGGGTTATGCAGAGGCTGTAGTAACAAACCCGGAAATTAAACCTAACCTCTGTACACCAGGCAAGGAGACAGTAGCAGAGGCAATTGCGGAGATTACCGGAAAGAAGGCTGAAAGGCTTGAGCCCAAGATAGCAAGGGTCTTATGTCAGGGTGGCGATCATTGTGCATCAAGGAAGGTTATTTATCAGGGTATTAAAGATTGTACCGCTGCCTTCCTTGCAAGCGGAGGGGATAAGGGTTGCTCATATGCATGCCTCGGATACGGTACCTGTGTGAGGGCATGCCCCTTCGAAGCTATGGAGATGAGTGAGGATAATATCCCTCTCATAGACACTGGGAAGTGTACTGCCTGCGGTATATGTGCACAGGTCTGTCCGAAAAAGGTAATCGAGATCCTTTCCATCGATAAGGAAGTTCTTATAAGATGCAGTTCAAAAGATAAAGGTTCTGTTACTAAGAAAAACTGTTCTGTCGGATGTATTGCCTGTGGTATCTGCGTCAAGACCTGCCCCTTCGAGGCAATAACCATGGAGAATAATCTTGCCAGAATAAACCTCGATAAATGCAGGGTCTGCGGCCTCTGTGTACCTAAATGTCCTACAAAGACTATTATGGACTATATGCCTGAGAGAGGGAAGGCATTTATCACAGAAGGCTGTAATGGCTGCACAATCTGTGCAAAGGTATGCCCTGTAAGTGCAATTTCAGGTATCCTCAAACAACCTCATGTAGTCGACCCTGCCAAGTGCATAGGCTGTGGAATCTGCGCGCCGAGATGTCCAAAGAAAGTGATTATCGGTACATTCAATGCCGGTGAAATAGAGAAAAAGATAGAAATTGCAGAGCCAGAACCTGCCTTGGCAGGAAAGGATTAATTTCTGAAAGTAGCCCTATTCTTTACTATAACCACATCCTAAATTTTCTTGATATAAGAGAATTAATTCTGTAAAATCCCCTCATCCCTGAATAAAAACCCTTGGAGGCAACAATGAAGAAGAACCCTTTAGTCGGAATCCTGATGGGAAGTGAGAGTGATCTTCCTGTAATGGAGGAAGCGGTAAAGGTACTCAAAGAGATGGGAATACCTTATGTGATGGATATAAGCTCTGCACACAGATTACCGGAGAAGACTGCAGAGTATGCAAAGAGTGCAAGGAAGCGGGGGATTGAGGTGATTATTGCCGGTGCTGGTATGGCTGCACATCTTGCAGGTGCTGTTGCAGCTCATACAACATTACCTGTAATCGGAGTCCCTCTCAAATCAGGGGCATTGAGCGGTATCGATGCCCTTTATTCAACAGTCCAGATGCCAGCTGGTATTCCTGTTGCCACAGTAGGTATAGACGGAGCAAAAAATTCAGCATACCTTGCCTGTGAGATACTGTCAATAAAATATCCAGATATTGCTAAGAGGCTTGAATCGGTAAGAAATAAGATGAAAAAGTCATTGGAAGAAATGTCAAGAAGCATCAAGAAGAGATGACATGCAGGAGAAAATAATATTAAAGACCGAATTCCCCGACTTGACCCTTTTGAAGAGAGGCAAGGTAAGGGATATATACGACTTAGGAAACTATCTCCTCCTTATAGCTACCGATAGAATTTCTGCCTTTGATGTTGTCCTGCCGAATGGTATCCCTGGAAAGGGGAAAATCTTGACACAGATTTCTGCATACTGGTTCAGACAAATGAATGATATAATTCCGAATCACCTCGTCAGCACCGATGTTAAAGATTTCCCTTCTATCTGTCATAGATATTCCGATGTCCTTGAGGGTAGAAGTATGCTTGTAAAAAAGGTAAATCCTCTGCCTGTTGAATGTGTAGTTAGGGGATATCTATCAGGAAGCGGATGGAAGGAATATAGAGAAAAAGGAACAGTCTGCGAAATAAGACTTCCAGAAGGACTCATTGAGTCATCAAGACTTGAATATCCTATATTTACTCCAAGCACAAAGGCAGAGGACGGTCATGATATAAATATATCCTATGAAGATGTCAAACGACTTGTTGGAAATGAGATTGCTGTGAAACTCAGGGTTTTAAGCCTCAGAATTTATTCAAAGGCAAGGGATATAGGCGAGAAAAAAGGAATAGTTATTGCTGATACAAAATTTGAATTCGGACTAAATAACAATGAATTACTTTTAATAGATGAGATTCTAACACCTGATTCCTCCCGCTTCTGGTCAGTAAAGACCTATGAAGCAGGGAGGAGTCAGGACAGTTACGATAAACAGATCGTAAGGGATTATCTCCTCACACTTAACTGGGACAAAAGACCTCCCAGTCCAGAACTTCCTGATGAAATAGTAGAAAAGACAGCAAAGAGGTACCAGGAGATATTCGAGATACTGACGGGGTAAGGTCTTAAGTACTTACAAGTGTCTTCAGAAGTCTGATACGGCTTGGGTGTTTCAGTTTTCTCAGGGCCTTTGCCTCTATCTGCCTTACCCTCTCCCTTGTTACAGACAGGTGTCTACCTACCTCTTCTAAGGTATGGTCTCTTTCAACTCCGATACCGAAGCGCATTCTTATAACCTTCTCCTCACGAGGGGTTAAAGTCTGAAGTATACCCAAGAGCTGTTCAGAAACCTCCTTTTTCTCGGCACCATCATAAGGGGAAGGATGCTCTTTATCCCCTATGAAGTCTTCCAACTCACTCTCCTCATCCCCTATAGGTGTCTGAAGTGCGATAGGCTCCTGGATAGCCCTATAAACATCTTCCACCTTTCTGTTATTAACACCAATTGCCTGTGCTATCTCATCAGTATTAGGCTCCCTGCCAATTCTTTGGGTAAGCTCCTTTGACGCCTTTGAGACCCTGTTATAGAATTCCATCATATGGACAGGAACCCTTATCGTTTTGGTCTGGTCGATTAAGGCCCTCGTAATACCCTGTCTTATCCACCAAGTAGCATAGGTGCTGAATTTAAATCCCTTTTCATATTTGAATTTATCCACTGCCTTCATAAGTCCAATATTACCTTCCTGAATCAGGTCAAGAAGGCTCAGACCACGACCTACATAATTCTTTGCGATGTTAACAACAAGTCTGAGATTTCTGTTTATAAGCTCATTCTTTGCTTTTTTCATCATCGCTTCTGCTACTGCAATCTTTTCACCAATTACCTTAAGCTCTACTTCTGTTAAACTAGATTCCTTCTCTATTCTCTTTATCTCCAGTCTTGATTCTCTATATCGGATATCAAGTCTATTGATCTTACTTGCTTCTTTTTTGGTAAGTCTTTTTGATTTTTTCTCCCTGATTTTCCTTCTCAGATCTTTTAGTGAAAATCCTTTCTTCCTGCCTATGGATTCGATCTTCTTTTCGGTCTCATTAATCTGCTTTAAGAAGTCTTTTATCCTTCGGGCAACCCTTTTAGCAAGTTCGTCTTCATCATTTTCTTCTCCGGTCTCTTCTAATTCTTTCTTCAAGATCAATCGTTCCTTATTTGCAATCGGAGTTGCAAGAACTGCCTCTTTTATTAATCTTTTACCTTCCTCAAGTTTTTTTGCAAGTTCTGTCTCTTCTTCTCTTTTGAGGATAGTTATATTCCCCATAGAATCGAAATAGGTCTTCACCAAATCCTCAGCCCTCTCATGTCCTTCTGGGACTTCAACGGTTTCTTCTTCTTTAGTTGCCTTTTCCTCATAATCAACAACCTTCACACCTATATTACTCAAAAGATCCATAAGATTTTCTATTTCATCAGGTGATACTACCTCTGAAGGAAGGGCATCATTTATCTCATCATAAGTCAGACTTCCTCTTTTTCTCCCTATCGCAATAAGCTCTTCTAACATATCCTTTTCTTTCATCATTTCAATCCTTCGGCTAACATTAAATCAATCTTAACAAAATATACAAAAATGCCCACTTCTTAGTGGGCATTCACCCAATTATCCTTCTATCTCTCTGATAACTAACAGATTTAACGTCTGATTTATCAAGAGGGGTCAAGCCGCACGGCCTATTAGTACTGGTTAGCTGAATGGATTACTCCACTTA